>NZ_VMLY01000014.1:0-40417 GCF_013276905.1 Streptococcus sp. 3109
ACTAGGAAACTAGCCGCAGGTTGCTCAAAACATTGTTTTGAGGTTGCAGATAGAACTGACGAAGTCAGTAACAATACCTACGGCAAGGCGACGTTGACGTGGTTTGAAGAGATTTTCGAAGAGTATAAAATAGAAGGAGAAGCATATGAATACCTATCAATTAAATAATGGAGTAGAAATTCCAGTATTGGGATTTGGAACTTTTAAGGCTAAGGATGGAGAAGAAGCCTATCGTGCAGTGTTAGAAGCCTTGAAGGCTGGTTATCGTCATATTGATACGGCGGCGATTTATCAGAATGAAGAAAGTGTTGGTCAAGCAATCAAAGATAGCGGAGTTCCACGAGAGGAATTGTTCGTAACTACCAAGTTGTGGAATAGCCAACAAACCTATGAGCAAGCTCGTCAGGCTTTTGAAGAGTCTTTAGAGAAGCTAGGATTGGACTATTTAGATTTGTATTTGATTCATTGGCCGAACCCAAAACCGCTTAGAGAAAATGACGCATGGAAAATCCGAAATGCTGAGGTCTGGAGAGCGATGGAAGACCTCTATCAAGAAGGCAAGATCCGTGCTATCGGCGTTAGCAATTTCCTTCCCCATCATTTGGATGCCTTGCTTGAAACGGCAACTATCGTTCCAGCGGTCAATCAAGTTCGTTTGGCACCAGGTGTGTATCAAGAGGAAGTCGTAGCTTACTGTAGAGAAAAAGGAATTTTATTGGAAGCTTGGGGACCTTTTGGTCAGGGAGAACTGTTTGATAGCAAGCAAGTGCAAGAAATCGCGGCAAATCACGGAAAATCGGTTGCTCAGATAGCCTTGGCCTGGAGCTTGACAGAAGGATTTCTACCACTTCCAAAATCTGTCACAGCCTCTCGTATTCAGGCTAATCTTGATTGTTTCGGAATTGAACTGAGTCATGAGGAGCGAGAAACCTTAAAAACGATTGCTGTTCAGTCTGGTGCTCCACGAGTTGATGATATGGATTTTTAGAAAATCATAAAAAGAATTGTACATTATTCTAATTTTTGATATAATAGACAGCAGGAAAGAAAGTCTTATGGCGTTCTTCAAGCGAGCTTGGGATAGTGGGAGCCAAGTAGAACAAAATAAAGAGCTGGCGCTTTCTGTGCTATTTTCAAAAACAATGAAGTAATAAATTAGGGTGGAACCGCGTTTCTGACGCCCCTAGGTTAAATCAACCTAGGATTGTCGGATGCGGTTTTTTACTTATTTAGTCTATTGTGTGAAAGAAAGGAGAGACGTGGAAAACCTTTATCTTGTCAAAGACGATAGTCAACTAGCTGCATTTCGTGATTTTGTAGTAAGAAATACTGAAAAGTTGAAAGATTATCAATCTTTTTTAAAGAATGAACTTGCAGTCTGTGATTTACCGCAAGCCGTTATTTGGTCAAGTTTTAATGCTGCTACACAGATTATTAGGGAAAGTGCTGTTCCAGCCTATACAAATAATAGACGAATGGTTATGACGCCTGATTTAGCTGTTTGGAAAGAGTTGTATTTGTATCAGTTGATGGACTACGAGTGTTCTCAGCAAACTCAAGCAATAGAAAGTCACTATCATTCTTTATCTGAAAATTTCCTCTTACAGATTGTAGGACATGAGTTAGCTCATTGGTCGGAGCATTTTTTAGATGATTTTGATGGTTACGACTCTTATATCTGGTTCGAAGAGGGGATGGTTGAATATATTAGTCGCAAGTATTTCTTGACAGAAGAGGAATTTCAAGCGGAAAAAATTTGTAATCAATCTCTCGTAGAACTTTTTCAGAAGAAGTATGGTTGGCATTCATTGAATGATTTTGGTTCTTCGACTTATGATAAGAACTATGCAAGTATTTTTTACGAATACTGGCGTAGTTTTTTGACAATAGATAAGTTGGTAGAAAATCTAGGTAGTGTACAAGCGGTCTTTGATTCTTATCATCTATGGGCAAATACAGATAAAACTCTTCCCTTGTTAAATTGGTTTGTTCAGCAGAAATTAATTGAAAAAGAAATATAAAAACTAAAGGAGTAAACAATGTCTAAGAAATTAACATTTCAAGAAATTATTTTGACTTTGCAACAATTTTGGAATGACCAGGGTTGTATGCTTATGCAGGCTTATGACAACGAAAAAGGTGCGGGGACAATGAGTCCTTACACTTTTCTTCGTGCTATCGGACCTGAGCCATGGAACGCGGCTTATGTAGAGCCATCACGTCGTCCTGCTGACGGTCGTTATGGGGAAAACCCTAACCGTCTCTACCAACACCACCAATTCCAAGTGGTCATGAAGCCATCTCCATCAAATATCCAGGAACTTTACCTTGAGTCTTTGGAAAAATTGGGAATCAATCCTTTGGAGCACGATATTCGTTTCGTTGAGGACAACTGGGAAAACCCATCAACTGGTTCAGCTGGTCTTGGTTGGGAAGTTTGGCTTGATGGGATGGAAATTACTCAGTTCACTTATTTCCAACAAGTCGGTGGATTGGCAACTGGCCCTGTGACTGCAGAAGTTACCTATGGTTTGGAGCGCTTGGCTTCTTACATCCAAGAAGTAGACTCTGTCTATGATATCGAGTGGGCTGATGGTGTAAAATACGGAGAAATCTTTATTCAGCCTGAGTATGAGCATTCAAAATATTCGTTTGAAATTTCGGACCAAGAAATGTTGCTTGAAAACTTTGATAAGTTTGAAAAAGAAGCTGGTCGTGCATTAGAAGAAGGCTTGGTTCACCCTGCCTATGACTATGTTCTCAAATGTTCACACACCTTTAACCTGCTTGATGCGCGTGGTGCCGTTTCTGTAACCGAACGTGCGGGCTATATTGCTCGTATCCGTAACCTAGCCCGTGTCGTAGCCAAAACCTTTGTCGCAGAGCGCAAACGCCTAGGCTACCCACTTTTAGATGAAGCAACACGAGCTAAACTCTTAGCAGAAGACGCAGAATAAAGAGAGTGACAAATTACGAAAATGGGCGAACAGAGTGAGCCCTGAGCCAGTTGCCGCAGTGATGAAGGTATCCTTAGTGAAACTAAGGATACTAGACAAAATTGGAGACTTTTGGCTCCAATTTTAGCAATGAAACAACGAAGTTGGTTGCTTGCGTGCCAATCACATAAGGCAAACTGGAAAATAAAAAGATACTTTTCGGAGAAAAAACATGACAAAAAACTTATTAGTAGAACTCGGTCTTGAAGAATTACCAGCCTATGTTGTCACACCAAGTGAAAAACAACTAGGCGAAAAAATGGCAGCCTTCCTCAAGGAAAACCGCCTGTCTTTTGAAGCTATTCAGACCTTCTCAACACCACGTCGTTTGGCTGTTCGTGTGACTGGTCTTGCAGACAAACAGTCTGATTTGACAGAAGACTTCAAGGGTCCAGCAAAGAAAATTGCCTTGGATAGTGATGGAAACTTCACCAAAGCAGCTCAAGGATTTGTCCGTGGAAAAGGATTGACTGTTGAAGATATCGAATTCCGTGAAATCAAGGGTGAAGAATATGTCTATGTTACCAAGGAAGAAATTGGTCAAGCAGTTGAAGCCATTGTTCCTGGTGTTGTAGATGTCTTGAAGTCATTGACTTTCCCTGTCAGCATGCACTGGGCTAACAACACCTTTGAATACATCCGCCCTGTTCACACTTTAACTGTTCTTTTAGATGAAGAAGAGTTTGACTTAGATTTCCTTGATATTAAGGGAGGGCGTGTGAGCCGTGGCCATCGTTTCTTAGGAAAAGAAACCAAGATTCAGTCAGCTTTGAGCTATGAAGAAGACCTTCGTGCACAGTTTGTAATCGCGGATCCACGTGAACGTGAGCAAATGATTATTGACCAAATTAAGGCAATCGAAGCTGAACACAGTGTATGTATCGAAATTGATGCTGATTTGCTGAATGAAGTCTTGAACTTGGTTGAATACCCAACTGCCTTTATGGGAAGTTTTGATGCCAAATACCTTGAAGTTCCAGAAGAAGTTTTGGTGACTTCAATGAAAGAACACCAACGTTACTTTGTTGTTCGTGATCAAGATGGTAAACTCTTGCCAAACTTCATTTCAGTCCGTAACGGAAACGCAGAGCATTTGGAAAATGTCATCAAAGGTAATGAAAAAGTCTTGGTAGCCCGCTTGGAAGACGGTGAATTCTTCTGGCGTGAAGATCAAAAATTGGTCATTTCAGATCTTGTTGAAAAATTAAACAATGTGACTTTCCATGAGAAGATTGGTTCCCTTCGTGAACACATGATTCGTACGGGTCAGATTGCTATTCTCTTAGCAGAAAAAGCAGGCTTGTCAGCGGATGAAACGATTGACCTAGCCCGTGCAGCAGCCATTTACAAGTTTGACTTGTTGACAGGTATGGTTGGTGAATTTGACGAACTCCAAGGAATTATGGGGGAGAAATATGCCCTTCTTGCTGGGGAAACTCCAGCGGTGGCAGCTGCTATTCGTGAACACTACATGCCTACATCAGCCGAAGGAGAACTTCCAGAGAGCAAGGTTGGAGCCATTCTAGCCATTGCAGACAAATTGGATACGATTTTGAGTTTCTTCTCAGTAGGTTTGATTCCATCAGGTTCTAATGACCCTTATGCCCTTCGTCGTGCGACCCAAGGTGTGGTTCGTATCTTGGATGCCTTTGGTTGGCACATTGCTATGGATGAGTTGATTGATAGCCTTTATGCTTTAACATTTGACAGCTTGACTTATGAAAATAAGTCAGAGGTTATGGACTTTATCAAGGCTCGTGTTGATAAGATGATGGGGTCTACTCCAAAAGACATCAAGGAAGCAGTACTTGCAAGTTCGAACTTTGTTGTGGCGGATATGTTGGAAGCAGCAAGTGCTCTCGTGGAAGCAAGCAAGGAAGAAGACTTCAAACCATCTGTTGAATCACTTTCTCGTGCCTTTAATTTGGCTGAGAAAGCCGAAGGAACTGATACTGTTGATCCAGTTCTCTTTGAGAATGAAGAAGAGAAGGCTTTAGCAGAAGCCGTAGAATCACTTATTTTATCAGGATCTGCCAGTCAGCAATTGAAACAACTCTTTGCGCTTAGCCCTGTCATCGATGCCTTCTTTGAGAATACTATGGTTATGGCTGAAGATCAGACTGTTCGACAAAATCGTTTGGCAATCTTGTCTCATTTAACTCAAAAAGCAGCTAAGCTTGCTCGTTTTAACCAAATTAACACTAAATAAAATTTGATAAACGGACTTTATCTTATCACAAAGGAGAGAAACATGGATCCTAAAAAAATTGATCGTATTAACGAGCTTGCCAAAAAGAAAAAAACAGAAGGCTTGACCTCAGAAGAAAAAGTAGAACAAGCCAAACTACGTGAGGAGTACATCGAAGGTTATCGTCGCACTGTTCGTCACCACATTGAGGGAATCAAAATTGTTGACGAAGAAGGAAACGATGTTACACCAGAGAAACTACGTCAAGTCCAACGTGAAAAAGGCTTACATGGTCGTAGTCTCGATGACCCAAATTCGTAATATGTATTCTTTCTTTTAACAAGGATAGATAAAATAATAACCAAAAGACTAGCAGACACAAACTGCTAGTCTTTTGTCACTAAAAAAGGAACCAAAATGGTTCCTAAAACTATCATTAGTAACTTGCACCAGCTGTAGCGTCTGCGCCACCACCGTGACCTCCAGCATCACCTGAATCTGAAGCTCCAGATGTGGCATCTGCGCCACCGTGTCCTCCAGCAGGAGCTACAGCATTTCCACCAACTAGACGTTGACCAGTTGTATTGAGGTACCAGTCAAGCCATGGTTGGAAATTAAAGATAATCTCATTGATTCCAGCATATGAACCATCTGGATAGTACATTGCTTGGTAATTATGGGTATTGATAACACCTTCAGGTGTTCCCGGCACAATTGTACGGACATATTCTTGATCTCCGTTACGTAGTACACCGACAACCCATTCAACGTTTTTCATTCTAGAGTCTGGCAATGAACCGTGTACAGTTCCTAAACGGTTTCCTGATTGAGCACGTACACGTTTACCAAACATTGTATTTGGATCTTGGTGAGCGTTATTAAAGTACAAGAACTGGTTATTATCATCCGCATATGTCAACTCAAATGGCATTGCTTTCAAGAACATATCAATTTGGTTAACTGTCAAGATACCGTGGTCTAATTTAACGTAAGTATCTCCAGAAACAGCTCCAACAAGTTCAGCTGCTTTTTCTACCCATTCAGGATCATCTGGATCAACACCTTGAATGGTAGTTGCGATTGGATTTGTACAATATAAATCTTCTGGTGCGATTGGTTTTGGTTTTTTCAATTTTGAAACGACTCCCACATATTTTACAAAGTTGTCCAAGCATGTTTCAAGGAAATTAATAGTTCCTTCATTTGTGATATTCCCATCAACATCAAATGCTTCTTTGGCTTTACCAAGAAGGAATTCGTTACCTGGAAGCGTATAGGCATTGACACCTGGAGCGTCAAGAATCTTACGAAGGTGAACTTGGGCACGAGAAGTACCTTGGTCATAGTAAGAAGCTCCTACAATCATAACTGGTTTGTTTTCAAATGGATGAACTTCGTATGAAAGCCATTCAAGAACAGATTTTAGGGAAGCTGAGATTGTATGGTTGTGCTCAGGAGTAGCGATGATGACACCATCAGCACGAGTAATTTTATTATATAAATAACGTAATTGGAAACTTTCATCCCATTTTTCGTCTTGGTTGAACATTGGAACTTCGTCAATTTCGAGAACTTCTAATTCAAATTTGAGTTTGAAGTGACGACGGATGAATTCCAAGAGTTTACGGTTATATGATTGATCGTAGTTTGATCCTACAAGTCCAACAAATTTCATTCTTTTTGGTCTCCTATCTTACAAATTTTCCCAGTCAAAGTCTTCAGCATCTTTGCGAAGTAGAGCTTGTGCGTTGCGCAATTTTTCTGTAATTTTTACAAAGATACGGAAGTCGTCAAAAGTGGCATCCAATTTTTTAATAACATCAAGATCTACTAGGTCTCCACTTGGATTAAAAGCTTGAAGAGAATGTGAAAGCAAGAATTCATCTGGAAGGACACTTGCTTTGATTTCTGGAGCATTCAAGATTTGGCGAAGTTGCATTTGAGCACGTGATGAACCAAGTGTACCGTAAGAAGCACCTGTAATCATGATTGGTTTGTTCAAAAGTGGGTAAATACCATAAGACAACCAAGCAAGAGCGCTCATCAAAACAGCTGGGATAGAGTGGTCGTACTCAGGAGTACCGATAATAACGCCATCTGCTTCTTCAATTTTAGCAGCAATTTCCAGAATTTCAGCAGGTACTTGCTTGTCAGCTGGCTTGTTAAAGACAGGGATGTCCTTGATTTCAACAAGTTCAATTTCAGCTTTGTCAGCAAAGTGTTTTTGCATGTATTGAAGCAATTGGCGGTTTGTAGAACGTTTTGAATTTGTTCCAACAATAGCAATAAGTTTTAACATGAGATTTCCTTTCTCTTTTTACATAATACGATTTTAAAACTCCATTGAAACAGTTGTTTCTATAGAGTAGGAATTCCTGAAGAACAACTTAGGTGACCTTCCTTATCGATGAGGATGACTTCGATGCCCTCCAAACTTTCTACTTGCCAAAGGATAGAAGCAGGTCTTTCTCCAAAGAGTCGAGTTGTCCAGATTTCGCCATCAACTGATTTATCAGAGATGATTGTTAGACTCGCTAGTTCTGTTTCAACAGGATATCCTGTTTGACTGTCAAAAATGTGATGGTAATCTTGTCCATCGACGGTCAGGTGACGTTCATAAATGCCTGAAGTCACGACAGATTGATTGACAACAGGGATGGTCATTAAGTGATTCCCCCTCGGATTGGCTGGGTCTTGAATCCCGATTTGCCAAGGCTGATTTCCTCTTGCCTGATTTTTTCCAATGGTCAGGATATTCCCTCCCAGATTGATTAAGGCAGATGTCACTCCCTCTTCTCTCAGAAATTGGGCAACCTTATCCGCACTATAACCCTTGGCTAAACAACCAAGATCGATTTTCATTCCTTTCTGTTTTAAAAACACAGTGGAAGTAGAAGAATCTAACTCGACATAGTAGGGATTGATTAAAGGGAGCACAGATTCAATTTCTTGAGGTTGGGCGACCTTGGCATCTGAAAAACCGATACGCCATGTTTGAATCAAGGGACCAATACTGATGTTGAGATGGCTAGAGGGCGCTAGGCTATGCTCTAACCCAAGTGAAATCAGTTCAAACAGGTCTGGATGAACTTTGACTGGAGCTATTCCAGCTTGATGATTGATTTCCATCAACTCAGATTCCTGACTATTGGCATTGAAGCGGTATTCTAGCTCTCTGAGTAAATCAAAGGATTTTTGGAGCAAGCTATCGGCTCGCTCATCCACTAATGAAATAGTGATAGTAGTCCCCATTAGCCGTTCAGAATGTGAACTAAGAGGCAAGCTACCAACTCCTTTCTCTTATAGAAAATAAGTTGTAATATCAAGCAATTATCTAAATTGAAGCCCTTACATTTTATTTTCATGTTATTAGAATACCATAAAGTTAGATTTTCTACAAATGAAATTTGGAAAAAGTCAAGAAATATGCTCACAAAAATTCATTAGTCTTGAAAACAGGATAAATGGGGAATTATTTTTGATAAAAAATGCTGAAATAATAGGAAATCACTTGAAAACGCTAACAGTAAATGTTATACTAGTAGAGTAAATTTAAAATTGAAGGTAGGAATTTTTCTATGAGTAAAATCGTTGTAGTCGGTGCTAACCACGCTGGTACAGCATGTATCAATACCATGTTGGATAATTTTGGAAATGAGAACGAAATTGTTGTATTTGACCAAAACTCTAACATCTCTTTCCTAGGATGTGGAATGGCTCTTTGGATTGGGGAACAAATTGACGGTGCTGAAGGCTTGTTCTATTCTGATAAAGAAAAATTGGAAGCTAAAGGTGCTAAAGTTTACATGAACTCACCAGTTCTTTCAATCGACTATGATAACAAAGTAGTTACAGCAGAAGTTGAAGGAAAAGAGCACAAAGAATCATACGAAAAATTGATTTTCGCTACAGGTTCTACACCAATCTTGCCACCAATCGAAGGTGTTGAAATTGTTAAAGGCAACCGCGAATTTAAAGCAACTCTTGAAAACGTACAATTCGTGAAATTGTACCAAAATGCTGAAGAAGTTATCAATAAACTTGCTGACAAGAGTAAACACCTTGAGCGCATCGCCGTTGTTGGTGGTGGTTATATCGGTGTTGAACTTGCCGAAGCCTTCGAACGTCTTGGAAAAGAAGTTGTCCTTGTTGATATCGTAGATACTGTTTTGAACGGTTACTATGACAAAGACTTCACTCAAATGATGGCCAAGAACTTGGAAGACCACAATATCCGCTTGGCTCTTGGTCAAACTGTTAAAGCAATCGAAGGTGACGGTAAAGTTGAACGCTTGATTACTGATAAAGAAACTTTCGATGTGGATATGGTTGTTCTTGCGGTTGGTTTCCGTCCAAACACAGCCCTTGCTGATGGTAAGATTGAACTATTCCGCAACGGTGCCTTCCTTGTAGACAAGAAACAAGAAACATCAATTCCAGGAGTTTATGCAGTAGGTGACTGTGCAACTGTTTATGACAATGCTCGTAAAGATACAAGCTACATCGCTCTTGCTTCAAATGCTGTTCGTACTGGTATTGTTGGTGCTTACAACGCTTGTGGACATGAATTGGAAGGAATCGGTGTTCAAGGTTCAAACGGTATCTCAATCTACGGTCTTCACATGGTTTCAACTGGTTTGACTCTTGAAAAAGCGAAAGCTGCTGGTTACAATGCAACTGAAACAGGCTTTAACGATCTTCAAAAACCAGAATTCATGAAACATGATAACCATGAAGTAGCAATCAAGATTGTCTTTGATAAAGATAGTCGTGAAATTCTTGGAGCTCAAATGGTATCACGTGATTCTGCTATCAGTATGGGAATCCACATGTTCTCACTTGCTATCCAAGAGCATGTGACAATTGATAAATTGGCATTGACAGACCTCTTCTTCTTGCCACACTTCAACAAACCTTACAACTACATCACAATGGCTGCCCTTACAGCTGAAAAATAAAATTTGATGAACTATCTGGCCTTAAGTTAAGGTCAGATAGTTTTTTAGCCAATATGTACCCATACAATTGTGATTTTTTTATCTTGTGATTCCTCCAAATCTGACTTAAAATGAAATAGTAGCTACCAATACAAATGATGAGGATAAAACAAATGACTGAAAATCGTTATGAACTAAATAAAAACTTGGCACAGATGCTCAAGGGCGGTGTTATCATGGATGTGCAAAATCCTGAACAGGCCCGTATTGCAGAGGCTGCTGGCGCGGCAGCCGTGATGGCCTTGGAACGGATTCCAGCTGATATTCGTGCAGCTGGTGGAGTTTCCCGCATGAGCGATCCAAAGATGATTAAGGAAATCCAAGAAGCGGTTAGTATTCCAGTGATGGCCAAGGTTAGAATCGGGCATTTTGTGGAAGCTCAGATTTTAGAGGCTATTGAGATTGACTATATCGATGAGAGTGAAGTTTTATCTCCAGCTGACGACCGTTTCCATGTGGACAAGAAAGAATTCCAAGTTCCTTTTGTCTGTGGGGCTAAGGACTTGGGTGAAGCCTTGCGTCGTATCGCTGAGGGTGCTTCTATGATTCGTACCAAAGGAGAACCGGGTACAGGGGATATCGTCCAAGCTGTTCGTCATATGCGTATGATGAATCAGGAAATTCGCCGCATTCAAAACCTACGTGAGGACGAACTTTATGTTGCTGCCAAGGAATTGCAAGTCCCTGTAGAATTGGTTCAATATGTCCATGAACATGGGAAATTGCCAGTTGTAAACTTTGCGGCTGGAGGTGTTGCAACACCAGCAGATGCTGCGCTGATGATGCAGTTAGGGGCAGAAGGTGTATTTGTCGGTTCAGGTATTTTCAAATCAGGAGATCCTGTTAAACGAGCGAGTGCTATTGTTAAGGCTGTGACTAACTTCCGTAATCCTCAAATCCTAGCTCAAATCTCTGAAGATTTAGGAGAAGCTATGGTTGGTATCAATGAGAATGAAATTCAAATTCTCATGGCAGAGCGAGGAAAATAGATGAAAATCGGAATATTGGCCTTGCAAGGTGCCTTTGCAGAACATGCAAAAGTACTAGAGCAATTAGGAGTCGAGAGTGTTGAAATCAGAAATTTAGAGGATTTTCAGCAAGATCAGACTGGCTTGTCGGGTTTGATTTTGCCTGGTGGTGAGTCTACAACCATGGGCAAGCTCTTACGTGATCAGAACATGCTGATTCCCATTCGAGAAGCCATTCTATCTGGTTTACCAGCCTTTGGAACCTGTGCAGGCTTGATTTTGCTGGCTAAGGAAATTGCTGCTCAGGACGAGAGTCATCTAGGAACTATGGATATGGTGGTCGAGCGAAATGCCTATGGGCGCCAATTAGGAAGTTTCTATACGGAAGCAGAATGTAAGGGAGTCGGTCAGATTCCAATGACCTTTATCCGTGGTCCAATTATCAGCAGTGTTGGAGAGGGTGTAGAAATTCTAGCAACAGTTGACAATCAAATCGTTGCTGCTCAAGAAAAAAATATGTTAGTGACCTCTTTTCATCCAGAATTGACTGATGATGTGAGCTTGCACCAGTACTTTATCAATATGTGTAAAGAAAAAAGTTGAGATTGAATTTCTCAACTTTTTTACATGTAATAAACAATGGCAATGTATTGGAGGGCAGATGCTGCTAGGATAAAGAGATGCCAAATCATGTGGAAATAAGGTTTTTTCTTGGCGTAAAATCCAGCCCCAACTGTATAACAGAGTCCGCCAGTTACCATGAGACTCCAGAAAATTGGCGTTGTTTGACTGATAATGGCAGGAATGATAGCTAGAACCAACCAGCCCATAATCAGGTAAAGAGCAAGGCTAAATTTCTCATTGACTTTTTTAGCAAAGATTTTATAGAGAATACCAAAGATGGTCGTTCCCCATTGGATGGCAATAATCAGATAGCCAAACCAGTTATTCATTAAGGTCAAGACGACGGGCGTGTATGAGCCTGCAATAGCAACATAAATCATAGAATGATCAATGATTCTCAAGACATATTTATGGGTTGAACCATAGGCCATAGAGTGGTAAATGGTGGATGAGAGGAACATGAGAAAGAGACTAATAACGAAAATGGAAACGCCGATAGAGGATAAAAATCCGTGTGCTTCATAACTATAGGTTGATGAAATAGGGAGTAAGATGAGCATGATGACTGCCCCCACAGCATGGGTCACGCTATTAGCAATCTCCTCTCCAAAACTGAGTTGTTTGCTGAGTTTAAGACTAGTGTTCATTGGATTACCTCCTCTTGAGTATGATGGATTAAGGCTAGGGTTTGATGATAGAGTTTAACGGTTTGGCAGCTGGTTTGGATGATAGGGTTAGCTGGGTCAACTCCTTGGTTCATGTAGTCCACAAAAGCATCGTAGAGTTGCTCTGAACTTGCTTGACTTTGTAGAGTATTAAGTGTCTGGGCTATTTCTTGAATAGAAAAGACAGATTTGAGGGTTGTGATAGCAATCAAACGGGCAATCTGTTGGCGTTGGTATTTTTTCTTATCAGGTTTTGTCAGGTAACCATGTTTGACATAATTATTGACCATAGATGCTGTTAGGCCTTTGTCTTTATCAGGAGAGATAGGGGCGCAGACCTGATTGACATAGAGTAAAACCTGGTCCAGATAGAGGTCAATATTTGGGATTTCTGCCCATTTGGGGTAGGAAAAGGCAGTTTTCATTTTCAACTCCTTTTTATCTAGTTTTAATAACTAGATTATAAAATAACAAAAACAAAAAGTCAAGTTTTAACTGCTTGTAGAAAGACCTAAATTATGCTATGATGGGAGAAACTAGTCAGAAATGAGGAGAAAAGATGGAAATTCGTTTAGCTTTTCCAAATGAAGTAGATGCCATCATGCAGGTGATGGAAGATGCTAAAAAATGTTTAGCAGATGCTGGTAGTGACCAGTGGCAAAATGGCTATCCAAATGCTGATATTATTATTGAGGATATTATCTCAGGTCAAGCCTACGTAGCCTTGGAAGAGGGAGAACTACTAGCCTGTGCAGCTGTGACCAAGAGTCCAGAGGCAGCCTATGAAGCCATTTATGAAGGAAAATGGCAAGCTGGAGAGTCAGAGTACCTTGTCTTTCACCGTATTGCTGTGGCAGCAGATGTGCAGGGACAGGGAGTTGCTCAAACCTTTTTAGAGGGTTTAATTGAAGGTTTTGACTATCTAGATTTTCGCTCAGATACGCATGTTGCAAATAAGGTTATGCGACATATTTTTGAAAAACTTGGTTTTAAACAAGTTGGTAAGGTGCCAGTAGATGGCGAACGCTTGGCCTATCAAAAATTAAAGAAATAATGCAAAAGAAGTATGTAAAAATGCTCTATTCTTCGCCAATTGGTATTCTATCACTAGTAGCTGATGACCATTATCTGTATGGCATTTGGGTGCAGGATCAGAAGTATTTTGAGAGGGGACTAGGAGATGAAACGATAGAAGAAGTTGTTAGTCATCCCATTTTAGATCCAGTTATTGCTTGCTTAGATGCTTACTTTAAGGGCAAGCCTCAGGATTTATCCAACTTGCCCTTGGCTCCAATCGGAACGGATTTTGAAAAGCGAGTTTGGTCCTATTTACAGGGAATTTCTTATGGTCAGACAGTGACCTATGGACAAATAGCTCAAGACCTGCAAGTGGCTTCTGCTCAAGCAATTGGTGGAGCAGTGGGACGCAATCCGTGGTCTATTCTAGTACCTTGTCATCGTGTGCTGGGAGCAGGCAAGCGTCTGACAGGTTATGCTGCAGGAGTGGAAAAGAAAGCTTGGCTCTTGGAGCATGAAGGCGCAGATTTTAAAGATATAAAATAGAAAGTAAAACACATGTTAGAATTTATCGAATACCCAAAATGTTCAACTTGTAAAAAAGCAAAACAAGAATTAAACCAACTCGGTGTGGATTATAAAGCCGTTCATATCGTCGAAGAAACACCCAGCCAAGAAGTCATTTTAAACTGGCTAGAAACCTCAGGGTTCGAGCTAAAGCAATTTTTCAACACCAGTGGGATCAAATACCGTGAATTGGGGTTGAAAGATAAGGTGGGAAGTCTGTCAAATCAAGAAGCGGCTGAGTTACTAGCAAGTGACGGTATGTTGTTAAAACGGCCTATTTTAGTAGAAAATGGAACTGTTAAGCAAATTGGTTATCGAAAAGCTTATGAAGAATTGGGGTTGAGATAGTTTTTACTTATCTCTTTGATAGATAAAATATATAGCCTCCCTGTTTCAAAGTATGATAAACTAGTAGGTAGACAAAGTCTGTATCTGACCGTAGCAAATAATTTCATTGACGGCAGAAGTATGGTAGAATGAATCATTATCAGGAGAGGATGTTTTTATGAATGTTACAACGATTTTAGCATCAGATTGGTACCAAAACTTGATGCAATTGATTCCGGATGGCAAGCTGTTTAGCCTGCGTTCGGTCTTTGATGGGATTCCAAGAATTGTCCAACAACTTCCAACAACGATTATGTTGACAATTGGTGGTGCCTTTTTTGGCTTGGTTTTGGCGCTTCTTTTTGCCATTGTGAAAATCAATCGTGTCAAGATTTTATATCCCTTGCAGGCCTTCTTCGTTAGTTTCTTAAAAGGGACACCGATTTTGGTGCAACTCATGTTGACCTACTACGGAATTCCTTTGGTTTTGAAAGCCCTCAATCAGCAATGGGGAACTGGTCTCAATATCAATGCCATTCCAGCTGCTGCTTTTGCCATTGTTGCCTTTGCCTTTAATGAGGCAGCTTATGCTAGTGAAACCATTCGTGCAGCCATTCTCTCAGTCAATCCTGGTGAGATTGAAGCGGCACGCAGTCTGGGGATGACCCGAGCGCAAGTTTATCGTCGAGTGATTATTCCAAATGCGGCCGTTGTAGCGACTCCAACCTTGATCAATTCCCTAATCGGCTTGACCAAGGGCACGTCCCTAGCCTTTAGTGCGGGCGTTGTGGAAGTCTTTGCCCAAGCTCAGATTCTAGGTGGAGCTGATTACCGCTATTTTGAACGCTTCATCTCCGTTGCCCTTGTTTATTGGGTAGTCAATATCGGAATTGAAAGCCTCGGTCGTTTCATCGAGAGAAAAATGGCTATTTCTGCACCTGATACAGTGCAGACAGATGTGAAAGGAGACCTTCGTTAATGATTAAGATTTCGAATTTAAGTAAATCCTTTTCAGGACAGACTGTCTTGGATCATCTGGACTTGGATATTCAAAAAGGGGAAGTTGTAGCCTTGATTGGTTCTTCAGGAGCTGGAAAATCAACTTTTCTTCGTAGTCTCAATTATCTTGAAACACCTGACAGTGGCTCGATTCAGATTGATGATTTTTCAGTTGATTTTTCTAAAATCACTCAAGAAGAAATCCTTGCCCTACGCCGTAAGCTGTCTATGGTATTTCAACAGTTTAATTTGTTTGAACGCCGCACGGCACTTGATAATGTGAAAGAAGGTTTGGTTGTTGTCAAGAAATTATCTGACCAAGAAGCAACCAAGATTGCCAAGGAAGAGTTGGCTAAGGTTGGACTTTCTGACCGTGAAAACCATTATCCTCGTCATTTATCAGGTGGACAGAAGCAACGGGTTGCCTTGGCGCGTGCGCTTGCTATGAAACCAGATGTCTTGCTCTTAGATGAACCAACTTCAGCCCTTGACCCAGAATTGGTCGGTGAAGTAGAGAAGTCTATTGCAGATGCTGCTAAGTCAGGTCAAACCATGATTTTGGTCAGTCATGACATGTCCTTTGTAGCCCAAGTGGCTGATAAGATTCTCTTCTTAGATAAGGGGAAAATCATTGAGTCTGGAACACCGGATGAGATTATCCACCATCCTAAAGAAGAGCGGACAAAAGAATTCTTCGCTAGTTACAAACGGACTTATATTTGATATAATAGATAAAGGAAAACTCAGTTAGCTGGACTAGCTGAGTTTACTCTTTAAAAAAGATAGAAATGAGAGAAATCATGCTACTGCAACTATTTTCTTTATATTTCGAGAGTTTGATCTTGACCACCATCCTCGTCCTGATTTTTTTAGGGATTTGGATTGGACTGAGAGCCATGTCGGGAGTTGATAAGACAGCCAAGGCTCGCCAAGCCCATCTCTATGATATGATTATGATTGGGGTCTTGGTTGTTCCAGTATTATCCTTTGCGGTTATGAGTTTAATTCTTGTTTTCAAAGCATAATCCTTGCTTGATTGACAAGAAAGAGTTAGAATAAAGATAGTTACAACAAGAAAGAAGGAATCTATATGTACGATACTATTATTATCGGTGCTGGACCTGCAGGTATGACTGCAGCCTTGTATGCTGCTCGAAGTAATTTGAAAGTAGCCTTGATTGAAGGTGGTCTGCCAGGTGGTCAGATGAATAATACATCTGATATTGAAAATTACCCTGGATACGCTAATATTAGTGGACCAGAATTGGCAGAAAAAATGTTTGAACCGCTTGAAAATCTTGGTGTTGAGCACATTTATGGTTATGTTGAAAATGTCGAAGATCATGGTGATTTTAAGAAAGTGATTACTGATGACCAAACATATGAAACTCGTACCGTTATCGTAGCGACTGGTTCTAAACACCGTCCTTTGGGAGTACCTGGAGAAGAAGAACTGAACAGTCGTGGAGTTTCTTACTGTGCCGTGTGTGATGGTGCTTTCTTCCGTGACCAAGATTTGTTGGTAGTCGGTGGTGGAGATTCAGCTGTTGAAGAAGCCCTCTTCTTGACTCGTTTTGCTAAGACTGTTACCATTGTTCACCGTCGTGACCAACTTCGTGCTCAAAAGGTTTTACAAGACCGCGCCTTTGCGAATGAGAAAATCAGCTTTATCTGGGATTCTGTAGTTAAGGAAATCAAAGGTGAAAACCGAGTAGAATCTGTCGTATTTGAAAATGTGAAAACAGGTCAAGTGACAGAACAAGCCTTCGGTGGCGTCTTTATCTATGTTGGATTGGACCCTCTTAGCGATTTTGTTAAAGAATTGAATATCCAAGATCAGGCTGGCTGGATTGTGACAGATAACCACATGAAAACTGCAGTTGACGGTATTTTTGCAGTTGGAGATGTTCGCTTGAAAGACCTTCGCCAAGTAACAACAGCAGTTGGAGATGGGGCCATCGCCGGTCAAGAAGTTTACAAGTTTATCACCGAACATAGTTAATCATAAAAAAAGTTTCCAATCAGATGACTGGAAACTTTTTTATAGTCTATTTCGGAAAACTTCGTACATGAGAATGGCTGCAGCAACACTGGCATTGAGACTTTGAACATGTCCATTCATCGGAATGGTAATCATCTCATCAACCTGTTTTTTGATGTTGCTAGAGATGCCTTTTCCTTCATTTCCGATGATGAGGGCAATTTTCCCTTTTGTATTCCACTTGTGGCAAGGAGTCCCATTCATATCTGTTCCAAAGGTCCAGAAGCCTTCATCCTTGAGTTTGTCTAGAGTTTGACTCAGATTGGTCACTCGGGCGATTGGAACATGCTCAATAGCACCTGTGGCCGTTTTGGCAACGACAGGAGTAACTCCGACAGCACGGTGCTTGGGAATGATGACTCCTGAAACATTGGTCGCATCAGCGGTTCTTAAGATGGAGCCTAAGTTGTGAGGATCAGTTAACCCGTCCAGAATCAATAGCAAAGGATTTTCTTCTTGACGCGTTTTGGCAAGAATGTGATCTAGCTCGCTATAGGCAAATTCAGATACTCGTAGAACAAAACCTTGGTGGACAGCACCTTCAGTCATCTCAGAGAGGGATTTTTTTGAAGTCCAGGAAATGGACACCTTCTTTTCTGTAGCCAGTTCTTTGACTTTCTCAAGATTCTTACCTCGGAGATCTTCTTGGAGGTAAAGTTTGTTTCCTGTGTTTGCAAGTAGAGCTTCGGTAACGGCGTGAACGCCATAGACAATATCATTTGTTTTCATGCCTCTATTATAACACAAAACCCCGTCTTGCAACGGGATTTTCTTTATTCAAGAATCAGTAAACCATCTTTAACTTCAAATGGGTCTTTTTCATTGATACGGTCGTAAAACATGATTCCGTTGATGTGGTCAATTTCATGCTGAACAACGATGGAGTTGTAGCCTTTGAGTTTGATACGGTGTTTTTCTCCATCCTTGTCAAAGTAGTCAACAGTAACGCGGGCATGGCGAATAACATAGCCAGGCACGTTACGGTCAACAGATAGGCAACCTTCTCCTTCACCAAGAGCAGCGTCCTGAACAGAGTGAGAGACGATTTTTGGATTGTACATAATGGCTTGCAAATCGTAGGCTTCCTCTGGAGTTTCACCTTCTTCAACAATATTAGGCACCAAAACAGCGATAATGCGTTTTGAGATATCTAACTGGGGAGCAGCCAGTCCAACCCCCCCGCGTAACCCCATCTTTTCAGCCATGACAGGATCTTGGGAATGTTTGAGGAATTGCATCATCTTTTCGCCAAGGATGATTTCTTGGTCAGACAAGGGAAAAGTGACTTCCTCAGCAACCGCGCGTAGAGTTGGGTTCCCTTCGCGGATAATATCGTTCATATCAATTAAGTGAGCAGCTTTTGTAATACGTTCTATAGCAGACATTTTCTCTCCTTTCATTACCTCTACATGATAACACAAAATGACAAGGATTGAAAGCATTATATCCTTTAGGATTTATAGAAAATAGATAGCGAAAAATAGATAGGAAGTTCAATTCAATTGTGAAAGAATTACTTATCTGTGATATAATAAAAAGAAAAGGCTTGCATAAGAAAGTAGGGAGAATGAAGATGCAAAGAAGACAAGATAGAAATCAGGGTGGTTTAGCTTTTCGTTTTATGAAGGGCCTGGTAAACTTTTTTAGGAGTTATCGCAAGTGGAGCAATAAAGGATTTGTGGCGGTACTCTTGCTAGCAGTTGCTTTATCAATGGGCTTGGTCTTGTTGTTTGAAAGTTTCCAAGGCATGCCTCTGACCAGTCAAAAACGAGATACTATTTCTCAAGAGGGGACTAAGCAAAAGTCTCAGGAGCAGGAAGAGGAAAAAACTGCCAGAATTATGGCCCACGGGGATTTGCTCTACCACGATGGACTTTTCTTTTCAGCTAAAAAAGAAGACGGTACCTATGACTTTCATGAGAATTTTGAGTATGTGACACCTTGGCTTAAGCAAGCAGATTTAGCTATTGGTGACTTTGAAGGAACCATTAATAAGGATCATTATTTAGCAGGCTATCCTCTCTTTAATGCTCCTGCTGAAGTTATGGATGCCATTAAGGATGCAGGTTATCATGTGCTGGATTTAGCTCATAATCACATTTTGGATTCGCAAATTGAGGGAGTTATTTCAACGGCCGATATTATTGAGAAAGCTGGAATCACTCCAATCGGAGTTTATACGCATGAACCACGTGATCAGGCTCCGCTGGTCATTAAGGAAGTGAATGGTATCAAGATTGCACTGTTAGCCTATTCCTATGGATTCAATGGAATTGAACAGTATATTTCTCAGGAAGACTATAATCGTTATCTTTCAGATTTAAACGAAGATAAGATGAAGGCTGAAATTGAACGGGCGGAAAAGGAAGCAGATATCACCATTATCATGCCTCAGATGGGTGTTGAGTATCGATTGGAACCAACTGAAGAACAAAAAGCTCTTTATCACAAGATGATTGATTGGGGGGCGGATATCATCTTTGGAGGGCATCCTCACGTTGTGGAACCATCTGAAACGGTTGAAAAAGATGGAGACAAGAAACTCATTATCTATTCAATGGGGAACTTCATTTCCAATCAACGGATTGAATCTATGGGAGATGAAGAAAATGCTAAGTGGACTGAACGTGGTGTTCTTATGGACGTGACCATTAAGAAGAAGGATAGAAAAACAACTATCGGAACAGCTAAAGCTCATCCTACTTGGGTCAATCGAACACCAAAGGGAACCTTTTCACCAGAAGGCTATCCTTTATATCATTACCAAACCTATATCTTAGAAGATTTTATCGAGGGTGGCAGTCATCGTGATCAATTAGATGAAGCGACTAAGGAACGAATTGATACAGCCTATAAAGAAATGAACGAACATGTGGGATTGAAGTGGGATTAGTTTGAATCCAGAGGAAAGTAAATGACGATTAAAGTAATTGCGACAGATATGGATGGAACCTTGCTGGATGCTAGAGGCCAGCTGGATCTCCCACGATTGGAAAAGATTTTAGATCAGTTGGATAAAAGGGGCATTCGTTTTGTTATCGCGACGGGCAATGAAATTCACCGCATGAGGCAACTACTGGAGAACTTGGTCAATAGAGTGGTTCTGGTTGTTGCCAACGGTGCTCGTATTTTTGAAAACAATGAACTGATTCAGGCTCAGACTTGGGATGATGCCATTGTTGATAAGGCTTTGGCTCATTTCAAGGGTCGAGCGTGTCAGAACCAGTTTGTTGTAACGGGGATGAAGGGTGGTTTCGTCAAAGAAGGTACGATTTTTACAGACCTTGAAAGTTTTATGACTCCAGAAATGATTGAAAAATTCTACCAACGGATGCAGTTTGTGGATGAATTAACCTCTGACCTCTTTGGTGGTGTGCTCAAGATGAGTATGGTTGTTGGTGAGGAACGTTTGAGTTCGGTCTTGGAAGAAATCAATGACCTCTTTGATGGCCGTGTTCGGGCTGTATCCAGTGGCTATGGTTGCATTGATATCCTCCAAGCTGGAATTCATAAAGCATGGGGCTTGGAAGAATTACTCAAGCGCTGGAACTTGACCTCCCAACAAATCATGGCTTTTGGTGACAGTGAAAATGATGTTGAAATGCTTGAAATGGCTGGAATTGCCTATGCGATGGAAAATGCTGATGAGAAAGCCAAAGCTGTGGCGACTGCTCTAGCGCCAGCCAATAGCCAAGGAGGAGTTTATCAAGTATTGGAAAACTGGTTAGAAAAAGGAGAATGAAGTGGCAGTACAGTTATTAGAAAATTGGCTCCTAAAGGAACAAGAAAAAATCCAAACCAAGTATCGTCACTTAAATCAGGTTTCTGTTCTAGAGCCAGATGTTCTTTTTATTGGGGATTCCATTGTCGAGTATTATCCTATACAGGAGCTATTTGGAACTTCGAAGACGATTGTCAATCGAGGCATTCGAGGTTATCAGACAGGGTTGTTACTTGAGAACCTCGATGCGCATCTGTACGGTGGAGCAGTAGATAAAATTGTCCTTTTAACTGGGACGAACGATATTGGAAAAGATGTGCCTGTGAATGAGGCTCTCAATAATCTCGAAGCTATCATACAGTCTATTGCTCGCGATTATCCATTGACAGAGATAAAATTGCTTTCCATTTTGCCAGTCAATGAGGGAGAGGAGTACCAGCAGACAGTCTATATCCGTACGAATGAAAAAATTCAGAAATGGAATCAAGTCTATAAAGAACTTGCTTCTGCCTATATGCAGGTGGAATTTGTGCCAGTTTTTGATAGTTTGACAGACCAAGCAGGCCAACTCAAAAAAGAATATACAACTGATGGATTGCACCTCAGTGTTGCTGGTTATCAGGTTTTGACCAAAGCTTTGAAAGATTATCTTTACTAAATAGCTAAATAATGGTAAATTTGAGCATAATATCTTGTAAAAAATTCTAAAATCCTTTAAAATAAAAAGTGATGGAGGAATTTATGAATGTAAATCAGATTGTACGGATTATTCCTACTTTAAAAGTTAATAATAGAAAATTAAATGAAACATTTTATATTGAAACCCTTGGCATGAAGGCCTTATTAGAAGAGTCGGCCTTTCTATCACTAGGCGACCAAACAGGTCTTGAGAAGCTGGTTTTGGAAGAAGCACCAAGCATGCGTACTCGTAAGGTAGAGGGACGAAAAAAACTGGCTAGATTGATTATCAAGGTGGAAAATCCCTTGGAAATCGAAGAACTCTTATCTAAAACAGATTCGATTCATCAATTATATAAAGGTCAAAATGGATACGCTTTTGAAATTTTCTCACCAGAAGATGATTTGATTTTGATTCATGCGGAAGATGACAGAGCAAGTCTAGTAGAAGTAGGAGAAAAGCCTGAATTTCAAACAGATTTGGAATTAATTTCTTTAAGTAAATTTGAGATTTCTATGGAATTACATCTCCCAACTGATGTCGATAGTTACTTGGAACTATCTGAAATTGGGGAGTCACTTGATTTTATCCCAGCTCAGGGGCAGGATTTGACTGTGGACAATACGGCTACTTGGGATTTATCTATGCTCAAGTTCTTGGTCAATGAATTAGACATAGCAAGTCTTCGTAAGAAGTTTGAGTCTACAGAATATTTTATTCCTAAGTCTGAAAAATTCTTCCTTGGTAAAGATAGAAATAATGTTGAATTGTGGTTTGAAAAAGTATGAAGTGGACCAAGATTATTAAAAAAATAGAAGAACAAATCGAGGCAGGGATCTATCCCGGAGCCTCTTTTGCATATTTTAAGGACAATCAATGGACGGAGTTCTATTTAGGCCAGAGTGATCCAGAACATGGCTTGGATACTGAGGCAGGACTAGTTTATGACCTAGCCAGTGTCAGCAAGGTTGTTGGGGTTGGTACTGTTTTCACCTTCTTGTGGGAAAACGGTCAATTAGATATTGACAGACCAGTAACCGATTTTTTACCTGAAAGTGATTATCCAGATATCACTATTCGTCAACTCTTGACTCACGCAACAGATCTTGATCCTTTTATTCCTAACCGTGATCTTTTAACAGCTTCAGAATTAAAGGAAGCCATGTTTCATCTCAACAGACGAAGTCACCCAGCCTTTCTTTATTCAGATGTTCATTTTTTACTGTTGGGTTTTATGTTAGAAAGAATCTTCGATCAAGACTTGGATGTGATTATACAGGAGCAAGTTTGGAAACCTTGGGGAATGGATGAAACCCAGTTTGGGCCTGTTGAGTATGCTGTTCCAACAGTTAGAGGTGTAGAGTCTGGCGTGGTACATGATCCCAAGGCTCGCCTCCTGGGCAGACATGCAGGTAGTGCTGGTTTATTTTCGACTGTAACGGATTTACAAATCTTTTTAGAACACTATTTAGTAGATGATTTTGCAGGAGATTTGAGTCAAAATTTTTCTCCTTTGGATGACAAGGAACGTTCTTTGGCATGGAATTTGGAAGGAGATTGGCTAGACCATACGGGTTATACAGGTACCTTTATTATGTGGAATCGTCAGAAGCAAGAAGCGGCTATTTTCCTATCAAATCGTACCTATGAAAAGGATGAGAGGGCTCAATGGATTGTAGACCGCAATCAAGTGATGAACTTGATTCGCAAAGAAGAGTAAGGAGAACCATGTCAAATAGTTTAAAAGGGACTTTACTAACAGTTGTGGCTGGTATTGCTTGGGGCTTGTCAGGAACGAGTGGTCAATACCTGATGGCGCATGGAATTTCGGCTCTGGTTTTGACCAACTTGCGTCTTTTAATCGCTGGTGGAGTTCTCATGTTCTTGGCTTATGCTACTGCAAAGGATAAAATGCTGGCCTTTTTAAAGGATAGAAAGAGTTTGCTGTCTCTTCTTATTTTTGCTCTAATTGGTCTATTCCTCAATCAATTTGCCTATCTAACTGCTATTCAGGAGACCAATGCAGGTACTGCGACGGTGCTTCAGTATGTTTGTCCTGTTGGGATTTTGATTTATAGCTGTATCAAGGATAAGGTGGCGCCAACACTGGGAGAGATTGTTTCCATTATATTAGCCATCGGAGGAACCTTCCTGATCGCAACTCATGGGCAGTTGGACCAGTTATCCATTACACCTTCTGGCCTATTCTGGGGTCTCTTTTCTGCCTTGACTTATGCTCTGTATATCATTTTACCCATAGCCTTGATTAAGAAGTGGGGGAGTAGCTTGGTCATTGGTGTGGGAATGGTCATAGCAGGTTTGGTCGCCCTTCCTTTTACAGGGGTTCTACAGACTGCTATCCCAACCAGTCTTGATTTTCTCCTTGCCTTTGCAGGTATTATCCTTATCGGGACTGTCTTTGCCTATACAGCCTTCTTAAAAGGAGCCAGTCTGATTGGGCCGGTCAAGTCAAGTTTGTTGGCTTCAATTGAGCCAATTTCGGCTGTTTTCTTTGCCTTCTTAATCATGAATGAACAATTTTATCCCATTGATTTTCTTGGTATGGCAATGATATTATTTGCTGTAACTTTGATTTCGTTGAAAGATTTACTCTTAGAAAAATAAAAAGACTCTTTGTCGTCCGTGACAGAGAGTTTTTGCATAGTAATCTAATTATTTTCAAGATAAAATTCAAAACGTTCGCCTACATATTGACTTTTTACGTATTCAAAAGCTGTCCCATCTTCTAGGTAAGAAACCTGAGTCAGTCCAAGAATAGCATGTCCTTTTTCAACTTCCAAATAGTGGGCAATTTTTTCTTTAGCGAGACGAGCATAGATAGTCTGCTGTGATTTGCCGATACGATAGCCATGTTTTTGTAGGGTTTGGAAGAAATGACTAGTGATTTCTTCTTTTTTAAAGTCCTTAATGAATTTTTCAGGAATAGAAGCAACTTCATAAACCAGAGGAACTTGGTCGGCATAGCGAACACGTTCCATTCGGATAATATTGTCCGTTGGAGAAATTCCTAGCTTGGCAACTTCCTGTTCATTTGGAATAGTTTTTCTGTAGGAAATGAGTTGGCTAGAGGGTACTTTACCTTGGGACTTAACAATTTCAGTAAAACTGGTTGTCCCTCGCATCTTTTCTTGTACTCGAGTACTGGAAACAAAGGTGCCGCTTCCTACACGGCGCTCTAAGACGCCTTCTTCGACTAATAGAGATACGGCTTGGCGGAGGGTCATGCGACTAACCGCAAACTGCTCTGCTAAGTCTCGTTCACTGGGAAGTCTCTCACCAATGGCCCAACGATGTTCGTCAATATCCTTTTTAATCTGATCATGGATTTTCATATAAGCGGGTAGCATATTTTTCACTTCATTTCTATCTTTTCTCTATTGTACCCCAATAAACTAGAAAAAGTCAATCTTCGCCTTGTTTAGTTGGTAATTCGCCCTTATTTGTGATAGAATATTGAAAAAAGATATTTCTTTTGAGAAAGGAAAAAGATGAGCAACATTTCAACTGATTTGCAAGATGTAGAAAAAATCATCGTATTGGACTATGGTAGCCAATACAACCAGCTGATTTCACGCCGTATCCGTGAGATTGGTGTTTTTTCAGAACTAAAAAGCCATAAAATTTCAGCTGCTGAAGTTCGTGAAATCAATCCTGTAGGAATTATCCTTTCAGGTGGTCCAAACTCTGTATACGAAGATGGTTCATTTGATATTGACCCAGAAATCTTCGAACTTGGTATTCCTATTTTGGGAATCTGTTACGGTATGCAGTTATTGACCCATAAACTTGGAGGAAAAGTTGTCCCTGCAGGTGATGCTGGAAATCGTGAATACGGTCAATCAACCCTAACTCACACACCATCAGCGCTTTTTGAATCAACACCAGACGAGCAGACTGTTTTGATGAGCCATGGTGATGCGGTCACTGAGATTCCTGCTGACTTTGTTCGTACTGGAACATCAGCTGACTGCCCTTATGCAGCCATTGAAAACCCAGATAAACACATTTACGGTATCCAATTCCATCCAGAAGTCCGTCATTCTGTATACGGAAATGATATCCTTCGTAACTTTGCCCTTAACATCTGTAAGGCTAAAGGCGATTGGTCAATGGATAACTTCATTGATATGCAGATCCAAAAAATTCGTGAAACCGTCGGTGATAAACGTGTCCTTCTTGGTCTATCAGGTGGTGTTGACTCTTCAGTTGTTGGAGTTCTTCTCCAAAAAGCGATTGGCGATCAATTGATCTGTATCTTCGTGGATCACGGTCTTCTTCGTAAAGGTGAAGCAGATCAGGTTATGGATATGCTTGGTGGTAAGTTTGGTTTGAATATCGTCAAAGCAGACGCTGCAAAACGCTTTCTTGACAAACTTGCTGGCGTTTCTGACCCTGAACAAAAACGTAAAATCATCGGTAACGAGTTTGTCTATGTCTTTGATGACGAAGCAAGCAAGCTCAAAGATGTGAAATTCCTTGCACAAGGAACTCTTTACACCGACGTGATCGAGTCTGGTACGGATACAGCTCAAACTATCAAGTCGCACCACAACGTGGGTGGTCTTCCAGAAGACATGCAATTTGAATTGATTGAACCACTCAACACTCTTTATAAAGATGAAGTTCGTGCCCTTGGTACAGAGCTTGGTATGCCAGACCATATTGTATGGCGCCAACCATTCCCAGGACCAGGACTTGCTATCCGTGTCATGGGTGAAATCACTGAAGAGAAACTTGAAACTGTTCGTGAATCAGATGCTATCCTTCGTGAGGAAATTGCTAAAGCTGGTCTTGACCGCGATATCTGGCAATACTTCACAGTTAATACAGGTGTTCGTTCAGTTGGTGTTATGGGTGACGGTCGTACGTATGACTATACAATTGCAATCCGTGCCATCACCTCTATTGATGGTATGACTGCTGATTTTGCCAAAATTCCTTGGGATGTCCTTCAAAAAATCTCAGTACGTATCGTAAATGAAGTAGATCACGTTAACCGTATCGTCTACGATATTACAAGTAAACCACCTGCAACAGTTGAGTGGGAATAAGAAAAATTACAATAAAAAGGCTTTGAAATCAATGTTTCAGAGCCTTTAATTAAATAATCGCAAACAATTCGCAAACAAAGGAGAAATAAGATGTGTGATGATATTTTTATTAAAACAATTATTGAAAAATTACCTAAAATAGATGATAAAAACGCTTGGGACTTACTTGGTTTTGTAAATGAAAAGAAAGAAGTTTTCCCATTTGGAAATGATTCAAAAATAATAGGACGATTATTTGAAGTGATAGTATATCCATATTTGCTTGAAGTTGCAGAGGAGTTAGGATATAAGTTGTTTGAATCTGAAAAGCAGACAGTCTATCCAGATTTTTATTTCTTGAAACCTGATAAGAAAAGAATTGCACTTGATATTAAAACAACTTATCGACAATTTGATAAACAAGGTCAAATTAAAGAGTTCAATTTTACAGCTGGAAGTTTTACTAGTTACTTAAGAAATGGAACTAAAAATATTGATGGTAATTATAGTGAATATGATAAGCATTATATTCTAGGTTTTCTATATTCAAGGAATGAAAGTGCAAGTATTAGAAAGGTTAATTTAGAATCAGAAGACATTTCTTCAATAGTACCAGCTTATAAAGATGTAGAATATTTTGTTCAAGAAAAATATAAAGTAGCTGGTACAAGTAAAGGAAGTGGAAATACAGATAACATTGGAACCTTTAAATCTAAAATAATTAAGGATTTTCAAGATGGTAATGGTCCTTTTAGTAAATTAGGGAACGACCTTTTCCATATTTATTGGGAAAATTTTCCTAAATATAAAGATTCTCAAGAAGTAAAAGATAAACTCTTTAATAACTTAGAGACATTTACAGAGTGGGGAAAAGAAACTAAACAATTATCAACCGAACAATTAACACGACTTGAAAAATATTTATCAGTTGAAACAAATAAAGAATGTGAATAATAAAAAAAGGATACACTTTGTATCCTTTTTTATTTAGAATAATAGAATTTGTTGTTGTTCGTGATAAACTTCTTCTAAATTCAAATGTTTTTCACTTATTACTAGGGCTTCTATCATTTTATTTCGATTAGATTCCTTTGCTCCTAAGTGATAAAAATGTTCAGTAGTTAACAACTTTCCATCCGTCCATTTTTCCATGTGGGTATTTTTTCTATACTGATTTTCGTACCACATACTAAAGGCGTATCCTGCTTTTCCTTTTTGAGTAAGTTCTGCGAGTAATGTCGCGTATTCTTCACTCCAAGAATCATAATATCCATCATATCGATCAATGTACGGAGGGTCTAAATAAACAAAGTCATTTTCTCCCATCATCTCAAATGCTTTAGTGAAAGGAATACAGATAAATTCCCAATCTTTACCCTTCATTATTTTTTCAATCCATGAAACTTGATTTACAATTTTTGTAATCAATGCTTTTTGAAATCTCTCTGGTTTTCGTCCAAAAGGAACATTATAATTACCTTTATTATTAAAACGTATCATTCCATTAAAATTGGAACGTTGTAAAAATAAAAAATCTAAAGAGCTATGTTCTTTATTAAATCTATCTCTAACTTCATAGTAATAAGATGTCTTATCAGCCGGAGTACTAGATAATTTAGTTGCTTCATTTTCTAAAAAAGTTCTAACTGTTTGAGCAGTAATCTTCTTTGATTGAATATCTTTGTAAAATTGAATGATATAGGGATTGGTGTCACTAAAAATAGCCTTCTGTGGTTCTAAATTAAAACCTACTACACCAGATCCCATAAATGGTTCAAAGTATGTTCCTTTACCATCCCACTTTATTGATTCAGCAATAAATGGAACTAATTTAGTTTTTATTCCTTGGATTTTAATAGGTGGTACTTTAGGTGTGATAATTTTTTTAGGTAACAATTGTAATTCTCCTCCCCTACTATATGTATTCTATTATAGCATTTTTTATACTTTTTTCTTCAAAAACTGATTATAAACTTCTCCTCTTCCTAAAATGTAAAGTTAAACGCATAAAATATTTAACACTACAAAAAATAGTCAAATAAATGCATTCTGCATTCAAAATTGGTCTAATCATTGTTAGTTCTCCTTTATATAATTTCAGTGTTGTAATTATTTCACGCCACTGTTATAAAATAAGTGTCGTGTTTTGTCGACACATAAAATTGAAATAAAAAAAATAGGCTTGAAGCCTAAATTTTTCCGTGACGCACTAAAAGAGAACCCCTCACTATCATTCTGATAACAAAAGAAGTGGTTACATAATTTGTTTCTGTATATAGAGGTAAAATCTTTTTTAACTCAGCAATATCATCAATAGTAGTTTGATTTACTTGTAAATCAGTTCGAGTTTTTGGGGCACTTCGTTCTTCAACTTGAGACCCAAATTTTAATACTTTATCCCAGTTTTGTTCAGCAGTAATTTTTTTAGAATCTAAATAAGCTTGATTTACGACAAACCCATTAGTAAGATGAAGATTATCAAATTCTCCAGTTGCTTTTATTTCTTTTTTTAGAGTATCGATGCTATTTCGTGTTTCTATTGCTAATCTGACAGCTAATCTCACTATCTCACCACCTTTTTTTACTAATACTATTATACAAAAAATGTTGTGTTTTTGCTACACATTAATTTCAACTCTGTAAACAATTTACAAATAACAGAAATTAATTTTAATAAATTCTTATAAAAATAACTGAGTATAAATCCTTAATTTCACACTATATCGAACCTTATCAATTTAGAAAACAGTTGAGTGGGAATAGTCATCTAAGAACTAATTTATATAGTATAACGGGCCAGTATCTTTGGATACTGGTTTTTGCTCTTTCCTAAACTTTTTGAATACTTGTTAAAACTGGGGTAATTTTCGATTGTTTAACAGTTATTATGCAAAGTTTAAAAGATTAGAATTGTCAAAACAATCTGTCTAGGCTTGATTTTATGGCTTATTTACTATAAAATGAGAAGGAAAAACGTCAAACTTTTATATTGCAAATAGGAGAAAACATGACAAAAACATTAAAACGTCCTGAGGTTTTATCACCTGCAGGGACTTTAGAGAAGCTAAAAGTAGCTGTTCAGTATGGAGCAGATGCTGTCTTTATCGGCGGTCAGGCCTATGGTCTTCGTAGCCGAGCAGGTAACTTTACCTTTGAACAGATGGAAGAAGGCGTCCAGTTTGCTGCCAAGTACGGTGCCAAGGTCTATGTAGCGGCTAATATGGTTATGCACGAAGGGAATGAAGAGGGAGCTGGTGAGTGGTTCCGTAAACTGCGTGATATCGGAATTGCGGCAGTTATTGTGTCTGACCCAGCCTTGATTATGATTGCAGCAACAGAAGCACCAGGTCTTGAAATCCATCTCTCTACCCAAGCAAGTGCCACTAACTATGAAACCCTTGAGTTCTGGAAAGAGCTAGGCTTAACACGTGTCGTTTTGGCGCGTGAGGTTTCAATGGAAGAATTAGCTGAAATTCGCAAACGTACAGATGTTGAGATTGAAGCCTTTGTCCACGGAGCCATGTGTATTTCTTACTCTGGGCGTTGTACTCTTTCAAACCACATGAGTATGCGTGATGCCAACCGTGGTGGTTGTTCTCAGTCTTGCCGTTGGAAATACGACCTTTACGATATGCCATTTGGGAAAGAACGTAAGAGCCTTAAGGGAGAGATTCCAGAAGAATTTTCAATGTCAGCCGTTGATATGTCTATGATTGACCATATTCCAGATATGATTGAAAATGGAGTGGACAGTCTTAAGATTGAAGGGCGTATGAAGTCTATTCACTACGTATCAACAGTAACCAACTGCTACAAGGCGGCTGTGGATGCCTATCTTGAAAGTCCTGAAAAGTTTGAATCTATCAAACAAGACTTGATTGATGAGATGTGGAAGGTTGCCCAACGTGAATTGGCAACAGGTTTTTACTATGGTACACCATCTGAAAATGAGCAGTTGTTTGGTGCTCGCCGTAAAATTCCTGAGTACAAGTTTGTTGCTGAAGTGGTTTCTTATGATGACGCAACACAAACAGCAACTATTCGTCAACGAAACGTCATTAACGAAGGCGATCAAGTTGAGTTTTATGGACCAGGTTTCCGTCATTTTGAAACTTATATTGAAGATTTGCACGATGCTAAAGGCAATAAAATCGACCGTGCTCCAAATCCAATGGAGCTATTGACTATTAAGGTGCCTCAACCTGTTCAAGCAGGAGACATGGTTCGTGCATTAAAAGAAGGACTCATCAATCTTTACAAAGAAGATGGAACTAGTGTCACAGTTCGAGCTTAATGTAGTTGTTTAGTTTTAAAAAATTATGCAAAGCTCCATATACAACACTTAAACGAGATTAAAGAATGGCGAAATCCCTTGATGTGCAAGGGATTAGCTGTCCTTTTTTATTTTTTAAGTGATAAAGTCGGAGCTTAGGTATCCAAAGCCTATCAAATTAAACAAAGAAGCGATGCCGTCGATATTTTGAAATTATATATTTAAACTAAAAACTCTCTATCTTTTTGTGGTAGAGAGTTTTTTTGTTAATAAAATTTTACAAAATGACATTTATATATTGCATTAAGTTAGATATATGATATAATGTTGTTAAAAAGAGGCGCAACTTTTTAAACTCAATAAGAATCAAAGAGCAAACAATGAATATTAATGGAGGAATAAAAAATGGAAGTTATAAATGTAAGTAAGCATTATGGCCATTCAATCATTCTCAAAGGTATAAATTTTGCACTTAATAAGGGTGAAATTGTTGGTCTAGTAGGGAGAAACGGAGTTGGTAAGAGTACATTGATGAAAATTCTTGTTCAGAATAATCAACCGACTGCAGGGAATATTATAAGTAGTGATAATGTTGGGTATTTAATCGAAGAACCAAAGTTATTTTTATCTAAAACAGGTTTAGAGAATTTAAAATATTTGTCAAATTTATATGGTGTTGACTACAATCAAGAAAGATTTGGGAGTTTGATTCAAGAGTTAGATTTGACTCAGTCTATTAATAAAAAAGTAAAGACCTATTCTTTGGGTACAAAACAAAAATTAGCTTTGCTTCTAACTCTCGTTACGGAACCTGATATATTGATTTTAGATGAACCGACTAATGGTTTAGATATTGAATCATCACAAATAGTTTTAGCGGTTCTAAAAAACTTAGCTTTAAGTGAAAATGTGGGAATTTTAATATCGAGTCATAAATTAGAAGATATTGAAGAAATTTGTGAGAGAGTTCTTTTCTTGGAGAACGGGCTTTTGACATTTCAAAAAGTAGGAAAAGATAGTCATAATTACTTGTTTGAGATAGCTTTCTCATCAGCTACAGATAGAGACATTTTCCTTACCAAACAAGAATTTGGGGATATTGTTCAGGAAGAGGGACTGAAAATTACTATGTCTGGGAATATTCAAAGTAGTGAGCTTTTTAAATTTTTTAACGAAAACTCTATTAAAGTAGTTGATTTTGAAACTAAAAAAGAGACGCTTAAAGATATTTATCTAAATCGTTCAAAATAAAGGAAGGTTATAATCATGAAATTAAATAAATTGAATTTTCTTAAGGAAAATATAAGAGATTTATATTCATCAGGCGTAATATATCTAGGATTGGTTATCTCGTTTATACCGCCTATACTGGTTACATTCTTTATTCTAAAGACTCAAGGGACATCACTTGGTATTAAGCATATTTCAAATTTTTATGCTATGCTCGGTATGTTAATGGCTGTTATACATGCTAACCGAATTATTAGCAGGGATTTTTCCCACAATACGATCAGTTTATTTTATAATCAACAGAAAAATCGGATGATTTACGTCTTGTCCAATTTTCTATATGCCATCTCAGTTTCCATTATCTATGCTTTGAATGGTATTGTGTTACTAGTCATCGTAAGTAAATTGGGTGTTCCAGGTGATTTAGGATTAGATTTTATTGTAGCCATTGTAGTCAATACAATTTTGTTAGTCCTATTTTATTTTCTATTATCTTACATTTTCTATTTATATAAATTGAAAAGTGGCTTGGTATTTGGTATTTTAGTAGCTTTACTACTCTTTGTCCCTAATATATTAAATACGATTATGATGAATACTAGTAATGATTTGTTTATCAAAGCGATTGAACTTCTTCCTTTTTATTCCTTACCTGTATTTGTTGCTTCAAATACGATGTCTATTAGTCAGTATCTTGTGGTAATCACTACAATCATTTTATTGTATTTTTTCACTCTCAAGAAAAGCAAGGAGTATTCATTTTAGTTTCATTTAGTATTATTTTGTAGACTTAAAATCTAGTAAAAAATCAGTCATCTTGCTATGCTCCTGCTCTTGCTGTTTACCACGTTTTTGACTTATACTAGACTCATTTCCAAAAGCATTATATAATAGTGATATGAAATCAACTAAATAAGAAATACAAGCAATCAAAACTCGCTTAAAAGACCCTACTAAAGCTAATACTAAACAAAAAATCAAATAGCAAACTAGGAAGTTTATTTCAAACAATCCAACATACTGATTTTAGGCTGAAGATAATATTGGAGTGCTAATTAATGAGGTTATAATAAATAGCTGACAGCTTGTGTTGGTTTTGGATTTTTTAAGAGTAGATGAGTATTAAAACTATAAGGAGGACGCAGGTGGCTAAAAATTTAAAATTAAAATTAGCTCGGATAGAGCTTGATTTAACACAAGGTCAACTGGCAGAGGCTGTGGGGGTGACGCGCCAGACTATAGGCTTGATAGAAGCAGGGAAATACAATCCTAGTCTCTCCCTTTGCCAGTCTATTTGCAGATGCTTAGGAAAAACTTTAGACCAACTATTTTGGGAGGAAGAAGATGGTAAATAAATTTATTCATTATCAATTACTTGACGAAAGAGAAGAACAACTAATCAATAAAGCTGGGGCAGAGTCTTTTTCACTCTTTATTGGGCTTGTACTTCTAAGCTATTTGGTGGCAGTGTTGGCTCCCTCTCTTTTTAATCCGAATTTTCTAGTCTATACCCTGATAGTAGGAATTTTCTTCTTTTTCAATCGTGCCCGTTATCTGGGAGTGACCTACTATAGTCGTTTTCATTTTACGATTTTGGGTTGTTTTTGTCTAACCTTGGCTATTACGGCTCTTTTGATGTTGCAGAATTATCAATTCAACATAGAAATTTATCAGTACAATCCTTTGAACGTTAAATACCTATCTGCTTGGGCGATTACTTATGTCATTTACCTTCCATGGGTCTTTATTGGCAATCTTGGTCTGAAGAGCTATGGTGAATGGGCTCAGAAAAAGTTTGAACAAGATATGGATGAACTAGAGAGTGGTGAATAGCTTGTTACTCTTTTCTCAATCCAGCTAAAATGTGATATAATAGTACTAATTTATTGGAATACATGAAAGTTCTTGAAAATTTTCATGGGTTTCTAGCTAAGGAAGTAGGAAAAGTATGTATCCAGATGATAGTTTGACATTGCACACGGACTTGTACCAGATTAACATGATGCAGGTTTACTTTGACCAGGGGATTCACAATAAAAAGGCGGTTTTTGAGGTGTATTTCCGCCAGCAGCCTTTTAAGAACGGCTATGCGGTTTTTGCTGGTTTGGAAAGAATTGTGAACTATCTTGAAGATTTGCGTTTTTCAGATAGTGATATTGCCTATTTGGAGTCGCTGGGCTATCATGGGGCATTCTTGGACTACCTCCGCAATTTCAAGTTGGAGTTGACCGTTCGTTCTGCCCAAGAAGGAGACCTGGTTTTTGCTAATGAACCGATTGTGCAGGTGGAAGGCCCTCTAGCCCAATGTCAGTTGGTCGAAACAGCCCTTTTGAACATCGTCAACTACCAGACCTTGGTGGCGACTAAGGCAGCTCGTATTCGCTCGGTTATTGAAGATGAACCCTTGATGGAGTTTGGGACACGTCGGGCTCAAGAAATGGATGCGGCTATCTGGGGAACACGCGCAGCGGTGATTGGTGGTGCTAATGGAACCAGCAATGTGCGTGCTGGTAAACTCTTTGATATTCCTGTCTTGGGGACTCACGCCCATTCCTTGGTGCAGGTTTATGGTAATGATTATGAGGCTTTCAAGGCTTATGCTGCGACCCATAAAAATTGCGTCTTTCTTGTGGATACCTATGACACACTTCGAATTGGGGTACCCGCTGCCATTCAGGTGGCGCGTGAGCTGGGTGACCAGATTAATTTCCTTGGTGTCCGCATTGACTCTGGAGACATTGCCTATATTTCTAAAAAAGTTCGTCAACAACTGGACGAGGCAGGATTTACTGATGCTAAGATTTATGCATCAAATGACCTTGATGAAAATACCATCCTTAACCTCAAAATGCAACATGCTAAGATTGATGTTTGGGGAGTAGGTACTAAGCTGATTACAGCATATGACCAACCAGCTCTTGGGGCGGTTTATAAGATTGTTGCGATTGAAGATGAAAATGGTAACATGCGTAATACCATCAAGCTGTCAAATAATGCGGAAAAAGTGTCGACGCCAGGTAAGAAGCAGGTGTGGCGCATTACCAGTCGTGAAAAAGGTAAGTCAGAGGGCGACTACATCACTTATGATGGCGTAGATGTTGCCAGCATGACAGAAATCAAGATGTTCCATCCGACCTATACTTATATCAAGAAGACCGTTCGTAATTTTGACGCTGTTCCTCTCTTAGTGGATATCTTCAAAGACGGAAAATTGATTTATAACCTGCCTAGCTTGACTGAGATTCAGGACTATGCTCGTAAGGAATTTGACAAGCTTTGGGATGAATACAAGCGCGTGCTCAATCCGCAACATTATCCAGTAGATTTGGCGCGTGATGTATGGCAAGACAAGATGGACTTGATTGATAAGATGCGCAAGGAAGCCCTTGGTGAAGGAGAAGAAGAATGAGTTTGCTAGAAGCGATTATCCAAGAACTGGGCGTGAAACCAGTGATTGATGCCCAGGAAGAAATCCGTCGTTCCATTGATTTCTTAAAGAGATACCTGAAAAAACATCCTTTCCTAAAAACCTTTGTACTAGGAATTTCTGGAGGGCAGGACTCAACCTTGGCAGGGCGCTTGGCCCAATTAGCTATGGAAGAACTGCGAGCAGAAACGGGAGACGACAGCTATAAATTTATCGCTGTCCGCCTGCCTTATGGAGTGCAAGCTGATGAAGCAGATGCTCAAAAAGCCTTAGCATTCATCCAACCAGATGTCAGTTTAGTCGTCAATATCAAGGAATCAGCTGACGCCATGACGGCAGCAGTTGAAGCGACAGGTAGTCCTGTTTCAGATTTTAACAAGGGCAATATCAAGGCACGTTGCCGTATGATTGCTCAGTATGCCCTTGCTGGTTCCCATAGCGGAGCGGTCATTGGAACAGACCACGCCGCGGAAAATATCACAGGTTTCTTTACCAAGTTTGGTGACGGTGGTGCGGATATTCTCCCTCTTTACCGCCTCAATAAACGTCAAGGAAAACAACTCTTGAAGGAACTTGGTGCAGACCCAGCACTTTATGAAAAAATCCCAACAGCAGACCTAGAAGAAGACAAACCAGGCTTAGCTGACGAAGTAGCCCTCGGAGTCACCTATGAAGAGATTGACGACTACCTAGAAGGCAAAACAATTAACCCAGAAGCCCAAGCAAGAATCGAAAACTGGTGGCACAAAGGCCAACACAAACGCCACCTACCAATCACCGTCTTTGATGACTTTTGGGAGTAAAAAGGTCCGGGGGACTTTTTAGCTTCTTGCCCTGAAATTAAAAAGCAAGAAAAACCTCCAGTGGAGGTTTTCAGCCTCTCACCTTGAAATAAGAAAGTGAGAGAAGGTTCGGTAACTCGAAGAGTTCGATTTCGTAGTCTCACCCCCGCAACGATGACTAGGTTTGAAAAAGCTTGGGAAAGCGCATTTCAAACCAGACAGCGACTGCGTCAAGAAATTATATGAAAAACTCATTTTCTAGCTGTCACTGAGTTTAATCTTTTTACCCCGAGCATGGAAACAGGTAAGCGAGGAAGGTCCAGTGGACCTTTTTAGCTTATTACCTTGAAATTCAAAAGCAAAACAAGTTTCGATGGAGATTGGACAGAGAAACATCTATCAGAAAGTGAGGTAGCATCATGAAATCTATCGGTACGCAAACATTACAGACAGACCGTTTGATTTTAAGAAGATTTGTGGAAAGTGATGCAGAAGCTATGTTTCAAAATTGGGCTTCGTCTGCTGAGAATCTAACCTACGTCACTTGGGATCCCCATCCTGATGTCGAGGTCACTCGAAACTCCATTCGAAATTGGGTTGCCTCCTATACTAATCTCAACTATTACAAATGGGCCATTTGTCTCAAAGAGAACCCAGAGCAAGTGATAGGAGATATCAGCATCGTTGCAATAGATGAGAACAATTCTTCTTGTGAAATTGGCTATGTGTTAGGCAAGAAGTACTGGGGTCATGGTATGATGACGGAGGCCTTGAAAGCTGTCTTGGACTTCTGTTTTACTCAAGCAGGTTTTCAAAAAGTTAGAGCTCGATATGCCAGTCTCAATCCAGCTTCAGGTCGTGTCATGGAGAAGGCTGGAATGTCCTATCTAAAGACTATTAGCAATGGTGTAGAGAGAAAAGGCTATCTTGCGGACCTTATTTATTATCAGATAAGTAGGGAAGAATGTTGAATTCTCTTTTTTGTTTTCATTGAAGTCAACTATTTATTGTAAATATAATAATGGGTATTCCAAGTTTATTTACAACTTTAAAATAGCATATTGATTAGTACAAGACAGATGTTCTAGTTCCTTCTTTAATCTTATTTAGTATTAGTTAAAAAATCGCTTTAAGCTTGTAACTAAGAGGGAGCTAATCGACTAGATTCTCCAGCCGAACAGGTAGTAATATATGTTTTATAGTGTAATCCTAGCTGTTGTTAAATTTAAAATAGAATCCTCTATCGAGTTAGGGAATTAAATTCCACAAATTTTATTTATGTTTTTCATCAAAATATCTAATATTAAAACATTCTAATTCTGATGAACAAACTATTCGATTGCTACTGCATCGTTGTATAAAGAATGATGAAAGATGAGTGAAAATTATCAAGTTGGAATGTTTGTATTTAAATATATTAGCATGTATTTAGATAAGATGTCTGCAATCCTCTATATATGAGATTGATTACGATATAGTTAAAGTGTTATTTCAATAATCAATATATCATTATAAGTTTATTTAATATATGAAACATATTATTCAACATTTGCCAGAAAAGATGCTATACTAGAAGTAGTAACTTTTAGAAGGAGGATGTAATGGCAAAATCTAATACCAATAAGCGCTATGCATTACGTAAACTCGGAAAGATTTTTGGTTCTGTGATAATCGGGCTAACTTTATTTTTAGGAGGAGTCCTGAATACAAGTTTTGTTCATGCTGATGGAACAGGAGTGACATTTATTAAAGACGATACCCGCCGTAAAGGGGAGGAACCGGAGACTGATGTTGATGAAGTAGGAAATATTATTGTTAAAGTTCCAGCTAAGGATAGCGTTGAAACGAAAGTAATTCCAATCGAAACAGAATATGAAGCGGATCCAACTCTTGCTAAAGGGGAAAAGAAAGATGATCCAACTCGTCCAGGTAAGGCAGGAACTGAAACCATTACGACTACTTATAAAATCGAAGGTGGTAAGGCAGTAGAAGATAAGAAGACTAGTGAAGTAACAACTGAGATGGTTAAGAAAGTAGTTAAAGTCGGGACAAAACCGACTGAAACAACTGAGCCTACAATTTCCACGGAAGTGAGGTATGAAAAGGATCCAGAACATACAAGAGGAAGCCAACCTACGACTATTCCAAGCGAAGATGGACTGAAAACAGTTACGACTAGTTATAAAGTTGATTCTAAGACAGGCGATATTGCGGTAGCAACTGTTTCGGAGACGGTTACTAAAGCAGCTACACCTATTATTGTTAAAGTTCCAGCTAAAGATAGCGTTGAAACAAAGGCTATTCCAATCGAAACAGAGTATGAAGCGGATCCAACTCTTGTTAAAGGGGAAAAGAAAGATGATCCAACTCGTCCAGGTAAGGTAGGAACTGAAACCATTACGACTACTTATAAAATCGAAGGTGGTAAGGCAGTTGAAGATAAGAAGACCAGTGAAGTAACAACTGCGATGGTTAAGAAAGTGGTTAAAGTCGGGACAAAACCGACTGAAACAACTGAGCCTACAATTTCCACGGAAGTGAGATATGAAAAGGATCCAGAACATACAAGAGGAAGCCAACCTACGACTATTCCAAGCGAAGATGGACTGAAAACAGTTACGACTAGTTATAAAGTTGATTCTAAGACAGGCGATATTACGGTAGCAACTGTTTCAGAGATGGTTACTAAAGCAGCTACACCTATTATTGTTAAAGTTCCAGCTAAGGATAGCGTTGAAACAAAAGTAATCCCAATCGAAACAGAATATCTCGATGACCCAACTCTTGATAAAGGTCAAGAAATAGAAGAAGCAGGAGAAATTGGTGAAATTACGCTTACTACAATCTATACTGTAGATGAACGTGATGGAACAATTGAAGAAACTACTTCTCGTCAAATTACTAAAGAGATGGTAAAAAGACGTATAAGGAGAGGGACGAGAGAACCTGAAAAAGTTGTTGTTCCTAAGAAATCATCTATTCCTTCGTATCCTGTATCTGTTACATCTAATCAAGGAACGGATGCAGCAGTAGAACCAGCTAAACCAGTTGCGCCAACAGGCTGGAAACAAGAAAATGGTATGTGGTATTTTTATAATACTGATGGTTCCATGGCAACAGGTTGGGTACAAGTGAATGGTTCATGGTACTACCTCAACTCTAACGGTTCCATGGCAACAGGTTGGGTACAAGTGAATGGTTTATGGTACTACCTCAACTCTAACGGTTCCATGGCAACAGGTTGGGAGCAAGTTGATGGTTCATGGTACTATCTAAACGATAATGGTTCTATGGAGACAGGTTGGCTACAAAATAATGGTTCATGGTACTACCTCAACAGCAACGGTTCTATGAAAGCCAATCAATGGTTCCAAGTTGGTAGTAAATGGTATTATGTAAACGCATCGGGTGAGCTAGCGGTCAATACAAGTATAGATGGCTATAGAGTCAATGATAATGGTGAATGGGTGCGTTAATAGATTCCTCCCTGCGACACAATTGATAATAGTATATCTGAATATATAATTATGTATAAAAAGCTATAGATAAGCTCATCTTATAGCGACTATAAAAAAGTGAACAAGCCTAGTCTTCTGTACATTAGAATTCAGGTTTGTTCACTTTTTGTTTAATACTCAATGAAAATCAAAGAGCAAACTAGGAAACTAGCCGCAGGTTGCTCAAAGCACTGCTTTGAGGTTGTAGATAGAACTGACGAAGTCAGCTCAAAACAGTGTTTTGAGGTTGTAGATGAAACTGACGAAGTCAGTAATCATACCTACGGCAAGGTGACGTTGACGCGGTTTGAAGAGATTTTTGAAGAGTATAAGTCTTTGATTTTGAGACTAAGGAGAGTCAGGGTCAA
>NZ_VMLY01000015.1:0-6228 GCF_013276905.1 Streptococcus sp. 3109
CTGACTTCGTCAGTTCTATCTACAACCTCAAAACAGTGTTTTGAGCAGCCTGCGGCTAGTTTCCTAGTTTGATCTTTGATTTTCATTGAGTATTACTCTCTCTTGTCACTTCTTTCTATTCTACCATAAAGTCCAGCCTTTGAAGAACTTTTACTAGAATACAAGGCTTCTGTCTCTCTTTGCCATATTGGGCATCAAAAAAGAGGGAAGCTCCCTCTTTTACGAATTCAATGCTGCTAGGGTATCCAAATACTGGTTGTTGATGACTGCCAAAATATAGGTATCTGCCTTCAAGAGGTCATCTGGTCCAAATTCAACATCCAATGGGGAATTTTCCTGCTCTCGGAAACCCAAAATATTCAGATTGTATTTACCACGGAGGTCTAATTTACTCAGACTTTGACCTGCCCAAGACTGAGGGATTTTCATCTCCACAATAGAGACATTTTTATCCAACTGAAAGACATCAACATTATTATGGAAAAGAATGGTCTGTGCTAGGGACTGCCCCATTTCATACTCTGGCGAGATAACCGAGTCAGCACCGATTTTTTCCAGTACTTTCTTAGCAGTCTGACTTTTGACCTTGGCAATAACAGTCGGTACCCCCAAACTCTTACAGTGCATAACCGCAAGCACACTCGACTCCAGATTTTCACCTGTCGCGACTACAACGGTATCGCAGGTGTCAATCCCTGCTGATCTCAATAATTCTTCATCTGTGATGTCACCAATCACTCCACGCGCCAAAACTGGCTCAAACTGATTGATGCGCTCTGCGTGGTCATCAATAGCGATAATATTCATATCCTGCTTGGCTAGGGCAGCTAGGACACTGCTCCCAAAAATTCCCAAGCCTAAAATTCCAATCGTACGATCTGACATGCTCTTTCCTTTCTTAACCAATACTAATATCTGCTTTCATATAGTGAATCATATCTTTCTTTTCTGGATGGTAATCTGCTAGACTGACCAGCAGGGTCAAGGGACCAATTCGTCCGATAAACATGAGAACCATAATCACACTTAGAGCTAATTTCCCTAAATCTGGAGTTAAATTTGCCGTCACTCCGACTGTCCCAAGAGCAGAAATGGTTTCAAATATGAGGTGGATAAAGGGAGGATTTCCCTTGGCTGTCATCCCTAGTAAAATCAAGCCCAGCAAGAAGGTCATCAAAAAGATAATAAAGACACTAAAGGATTTTTGAACCGTTCGCGGCGCAATCGTCCGTCGAGCGACATTGGCATGAGGTAAGCCTAGAAGCTCACTTCGTGCAAAGACCAAGAGGACAAAAAATGTGGTAATCTTGAGCCCCCCAGCTGTTCCTCCTGGAGCCCCACCGAGAAACATCTGCAAGATATAAATCAATAAGGTAACAGGACGAGCCATGCTGTAATCAATTGTCCCAAAACCAGCCGTTCTCATGCTGACAGTTTGGAAAAAGCTGACCAAGACCTTATCTGCAACAGGGAGATTGCCAATCGTCCCTGCATTGTTCCATTCAAGAGCGAGACTACTCACCGTCCCAAAAGCTAGGAGCCCCACCGTCAGTAATAAAACCAGTTTGGTGTGAAAATGTAGGCGCCCTTTTTTCTTTTTCCCTATATGCGTAGCAAGGTCAAACCAGACCATAAATCCAAGACCACCTGTGATAATCAAGCCTGCGATGACCAGATTGACCAAGGGATCAGTCTGAAAAGCAATCAAGCTCGTACTTCCAAAATTATCAAAACCTGCATTACAGAAGGCGGATATAGCTAGAAAAATAGCACTAAAGAGACCGCGCCCCCAGCCAAGTTGAGGAACAAAACGAAAACTGAGGAATAAAGCTCCTAAACCCTCAACCAAAAAAGTCGTGAGAAAAATAGAATAGACAAACTTTCTCAAAGATCGAGTCTCTCCATAACTAAAACTATCCTGAATAGTTGCACGGCTACGAAGACTAAGCTTTTGCTTGCTCTGGATATAGAAAACCCCAATAAAGGTCATGAGCCCCAGACCACCAATCTGAATCAAGAACATACAAATGAGCTGACCCCAAATATTGTAGGTGTCAGCGACAGGCTGGGTAAAAAGTCCTGTCACACAGACCATGGATACGGTTGTAAAGAGATGGTCGAAATAAGTCGCTCGTGAGCTTTCAACTTGGACAAAAGGCAAGCTCAAAAGAAGAGAGCCTAGTAAAATGACCAAGGCAAAACTCAAAAAAATACGACGGGCTGGCGATAAACGAGATAAGCCTAGCTCTATTTTTTCCTTAGATAATTTGAATAACATGTTTCCATTGTACCATAAAAAGCTCGAAATGACTTAGATAGGATAAGGCAAAATCCACTAACACCAAGCCTAAAAAATGCCACCTTTTTGTTGATAGTCTAGGCAATAACAAGCCTCGTTCAAGAGTTCTTGATAATGTGACTGTAAGACAGGAGCTTTTAACGCCAGCTACTCACTCTATAGAAAATGAAACACACCATTTTGAATCTGAAATAGTAGGCTACAACTTCTCAAACATTACTAGAAATTGATGCAACTTACCTAATCAATTTGTTGAGATTTTATTTCATATTACCACAATAAAAACGCATAGTATCAAGGTTTTTCACCTGATATGATGCGTTTTTCTGATTTTAAAGATTTTTCCCAATCTCAACATGCGTCCAAAAAGAGGAAGATGACCTCGTTTAAACATATTTTTGCAAAGTATGAGCTAGACATTGTATGATAAAGCAGACCTTTTGTCAGCATAACTAAAGGAGGTGAACACTTGCTAAACTCAGTTCTAGCGCCTTATCAAAAGCTTCTGAACCCCAGTCACGACTATCGTACTGATCCAAGTCTGCTAAGGAATCAGCTGTGAACAACAATTCACCCCAGAGGACCCCACGCAATTGCGCTACTGCCGCAAGCGCAGAACACTCCATCTCCACAACAGCACAGCCTTCTTCCTTGCGATAAGCCACCTTTTCAGCCGTTTCTCGGTAAAAACCGTCTGTAGACCAGGTCATGACTTCTTCATAAGGAATCTCTCTGGTTTCCAACACTCGCTCAATAGCAGCAATAGCCTCTGGCTGCATTTCCATATAACGAGAAGGCGCCACATAGTGGTAACTGGCTCCTTCATCTCGCAGAGCGCGAACAGGGACTAGAAAGGCATTTTCCTCTATATCGGCTAGCACACCACAGGTACCTGTGGAAATAATCTGCTCCACACCATAGCCAATCAACCAATCCATAAACTGGGCTGCTGGAGCTGAACCAACAGGAGCCTGAGCCAGACAAATCTCCTCGCCCTTGTAGTTGATGACGTACACTGGATAGGTCTTGGTGGCAGAAACGAACTCACCGACACAATCCGCCCCTACTTCCTGAGCATAGCGGTCAATCTCCTCACCTAAAAAGGCATAGACACACTTCTTAGGCAACTGCAAATCCAACCCCTCGTGATTGGGCATGATGACCGCCTGAGGATTATCATCAAACTCTAAAATGGGAATCGCATGTTTCTGAATCATAACCTACCTCCTCTAATTTTGTACTATTGTATCAAAAACTGACCGAGTGTCAAGGAGGAAGCTGATGAACTGGGGAGAGAAACAATACAATAACAATATTTTTGACAGAGACTCTTTTTAATGGTACAATGGACTTGCTTAAAAGTTCGATGAAATAAGCACATAAGAAACACCACCGGTTGCCGCCAGTGGTGTTTTTTTGCGCTTGCTCAAGGCGCTCAGGCTATTTCTTTTTCTTGTCGCATTTGCTTGCTACAAATCGGATAAGCCACTCCGATAAGACATTCGCTAGTGTACCAGCAAGAATAGGTAGCAAGACAAGTTCGATGAAAACGCACATAAGATCACCTCCTGCCTGCGCAGTCTAGTGTTTGCGACCTTACTATTGTATCATCTTTGACTGAAAATAAATAGAAAAAATCATTGACATCATCTAGTCATCCACAAAAACTCTCTCCTACACTAGTACTTCTTGCATCAAAAACATCCCAGTTACAAGATGATTTAAAATTGATCAATGAAGCAGACTTGCTAAGATATAGAGTAGGTAAATGTGGGTTGGGTAAAAAATATAGAAGAAGTTTTTATCTCCACTCCGTTTTTCTCTCAAGGAAAAGAAAGAAATTAGCGGATTTCCCTACAATAAAATTCGTATCACCATTGACCAAAATCTAACCTATCGTGATGAGAACGTCAGTTTATTCTCAGGAAAGGACGGTTTCCCTCTACTAAACGAGGACATTGTCATCATGGAAATTAAAGCACCTGGTAGAAAACCCCAATGGCTACAAGATATTCTCGACCAATATGGACTGGTAGAGCAGAAATTTTCAAAATACAGCTGCGCCTACCACAAGTCTCAGGGGCTGGACTATAGCCCACGACCAAGCACAGAAAGTGTAGGTACTACTTATGTCTAATCTTTTTAATTCTATTTTCAACGACACAACTGCTACTGCCAATCCTATCCAGCTCTTTCTGGCTCTCTTGGTCAGCCTGATTTTAGGTTTGGCGCTGACCTGGGCTTACAAACACCGTACTCTCTATACACGGGAATTTGCGGTTAGTTTGACCCTACTCCCCTGCTTGATGACCTTGGTCATCTTTCTGGTAAATGGCAGCTTAGGAACCTCTATCGCTGTTGCAGGAACCTTTAGCCTCATTCGTTTCCGTTCAGCCACCAGTGGCTCACGGGAACTAATTGCAATCTTCCTTGCCATGATTATCGGGCTGGCAGCAGGGACAGGCTACCTAGCCTTAGCTGTTCTCTTCACCGTCTTTATCTTAGCAGTATGGCTTCTTTTAGAAAAGCAACAAAGCAAGAGCAATCACCAACGCCGCAGACTATTAACCATCACAATCGCCAACCAAGAAAAGCAACTCCAAACTATCCAATCTGGACTGGCACAATTCTGTACTGAGTTAGACCTCATCTCGATTGATATTAGCAATGATGGAGAACAAGTCACCACTGTCTATGAAGTTGATTTCAAGGCTCAAACTAACGATTTCCAAATCATCAATTACCTCACTAAAAAACAGGATACTTACCAGGTTTCCCTGACCAAGAATGCCAAGAAGAGAAAGAATTTGTAATTTTCAAATCAAATAGCAAACTAAGAGTCTCTTGAGTACCACCATTCTTTACCAATCAAAAAAAACTCCGTAGTCTCTAGCGCCATAAATCCAGCTAGAGATTACAGAGTTATTTTTTAATCTAAACTTCCTACAAGAGTATATTATCTACTGAAAGGATATGGTATTTGTAGGGAATACTTTAAAGAGTTCTTACAGGAAGTCAGTATTAACTAGTTATATTAGGCTTATACTCTTCGAAAATCTCTTCAAACCACGTCAGCTTCACCTTGCCGTATAGATGTGACTGACTTCGTCAGTTCTATCTGCAACCTCAAAACGGTGTTTTGAGCAGCCTGCGGCTGGCTTCCTAGTTTGCTCTTTGATTTTCATTGAATATTAGTTTACCCATTCACCATTAGCATTGACTCTATAGCCATCTACAGTTGTGTTGACTGCAAGGGCACCTGAGCCATTGACATAGTACCATTCGTCTGATACTTTGAACCATTGGCTTGCTTTCATAGCACCTGATGCTTCAAGATAGTACCAAGTACCTCCATCTTTAAGCCAACCTGTTGCCATTGAACCATTAGCGTTTAGGTAGTACCATGAGCCGTTGACTTTAGCCCAACCTGTTGCCATAGCGCCGTTAGCGTTTAGGTAGTACCATGAACCATTGTATTGGAGCCATCCTGTCGCCATAGCGCCATTGCTGTTGAGGTAGTACCATGAGCCATTGTTTTGTAGCCAACCTGTTACCATAGCACCATTAGCGTTTAGGTAGTACCATGAACCGTTGTCTTGTAGCCATCCTGTCGCCGTTGAACCATCAGTATTGTAGAAGTACCACATACCGTTTTCTTGTTTCCAACCTGTTTTTGGAGCGGCTGGTTTAGCTGGTTCTACTACAGAATATGAGCTGTATGATGGAACATATGAAGGGTATGAAGGGACATATGTCGGATTAGATGGTCTTGCAGGAACAGAAGGTTGTGCTGGAGTGTCTCCAGCTGGTTTTGGAGCTGGGGCTGGAGTTTCTGGAGCTGGTTGAGATGGCTCTTCAGCTGGTTTTTCTGCTGGTTTTTCCGCCGGTTTTTCTGCTGGTTTCTCTGCCGGTTTTTCTGCCGGTTTTTC
>NZ_VMLY01000015.1:6299-61633 GCF_013276905.1 Streptococcus sp. 3109
GTTTTTCCGCTGGTTTTTCTGCTGGTTTCTCTGCCGGTTTTTCCGCTGGTTTTTCTTTAGCTTTATCTTCTTCTGCAGCTTTCTTATTTAATTCATCGATAAATTTTTCAGCTTGTTTTGCAGTTAAGCCTTTTTTGAAGCCTTCTACAATTTGTTTTCTTGTTTCATCTGATGCTGCTTTTAATGCTGCAATTGTATCAGCTTTTGCTTTTGCTTCTTCTGGACTATTAGTTTCAGCTTTTTCTAATTCTGCGATTGCTGCTTTCAATGCTGCATCATAGTTTGCTAAAAATTCTTCCTGAGCTGCTTTCTCTTCTTCTGCTGACTTTTTATTTGCATCATCGATTGCTTTTTCAGCGTCTTCTGCAGTTAAGCCTTGTTTGAAACCTTCTACGATTTTAGCTTTTGTTTTATCTGCTTCTGCTTTTAATTTTGCAATCGTATCTTGAATTTGTTCTTCTATTTCAGGATTATTTTTTGCATCTTCTTCTAATTTTGAAACCGTATCCTTTAATGCCTTGTCAAAATTAGCTAAAAATTCTTGTTGAGCAGCTTCTTCTTCCTTAGCTTCTTTTTCTTCTGCAACTTCCTCTTCTTTAGCTTTTGATTCTATTTCTTCTTCAGCATCTTCTGCAGTTAGACCTTCTTTGAAGCGTTTTTCATAGTCAGCCTTCTGAGCTTCAGTTCGTTTTTTAAATTCATCAATAAACCCTTGAATTTGGTTTTCTAATTCTGGATCTCCTTTTCCTTTTGCATTGTCTAAATATTCTTGTAATTCTTTAACTGTAGCTTCTTTAGCTTTATCAAAATTAGATAAGAATTCTTTTTGCTTCTCTGATAAAGAATTTTCGACAGCTTGTGGAGCGTCTTCTGCTCTTACAAAAGTAGGCTGAGACGCAACAAAACCAGCCCCTAAGATAGCGACGCTGGCTAGACTTGTTAAAATCATTTTTTTCTTATTCATCTAAATTTACCTCTTTTCTGATAATCATTTTCAGACTACACTATATTAAGTATACCCCCCCCCACAAATCTTTGTCAAGTGTTTTATATTAAATTTTTGTTACATTTTTGTTCGGAATTTTATTTGTTTTATCAAAGTTTTTGTGAAAATCGTTTTGAAAACTTTGATATTTCTTTACATTTTCTTTCCTAGAGTTTCTCTTTTATTCTGGTGTGTATTTGCTTCTCACACTGCTTTTCTATTGCAGATGAGACTCAATGAAAATCAAAAAGCAAACTAGGAAGCGAATCGTAGGTTGCTCAAAACACTGTTTTGAGGTTGCAGATAGAACTGGCGAAGTCAGTAACATATACCTACACCAAGGCGAAGCTGACGTGGTTTGAAGAGATTTTCGAAGAGTATAAAGCTCACATTCCAGAAATAAACAGATACCAAAAGCAAATGTTCAAACTTGATTTTTGAATTAGGAATACTCCAGCGATGACTCGTCCTTATTTTCAGTGAATAGCAACTGACTCTAAACACTCCAAAAAAAGAGGCCAATGTTCGCCATCAACCTCTTTCTTATCATTCATTCTTTTTGCTAAGTAAGATGAATACTTTACCTATGGCCTGACATTTTCAGCCTAGTTTACCCATTCACCATTACCATTTACACGGTAACCATCTGGTGTTGTTGTGCTCACTGCCAAAGCGCCTGAACCATTTGCATAGTACCAGTGTTGACCTACTTTAAACCAACCCGTCTTCATGATCCCTTCTTCATCAAGGTAATACCAGGTACCATTTTCCTTGTACCAACCTGTTTTCATAGCTCCTGAGCCATCAAAGTAGAACCATCTGCTACCATCTGTTCCCCAGCCTGTAAACATAGCGCCTGAGTTACTTAGATAATACACCGATCCATCAACTTCTACAAATCCAGTCTGCATGACACCTAGGTCATTCAAGTAGTACCATTGACCACCTGTTTTCAACCAGCCTGTCTTCACATCACCAGACTCATAAAAATACCACTTGCCATTAGACTGCACCCAGCCAGACTGATCAGACGTAGATTTTCTGAAATCTTTCAGCGGTGTTTCTACAACTATAGCTTTACTTTTAATTGTTGAAAGGTTTGAGGCAGTCACTTCTGTGTACTGAACAGCAGAACCATATCCACCAGCCAATTCCTCTGAAGAAGTCGTAGTTCCTAGAGCCAAAGCAACCGTTGCTGCTTTCTGAGGACTAGCTGCATTTTTAAAAGCAGCAAGACCCACATGGGTAAATTTAGGGTTAATCAAGTTCTCATAATAAGATGAAAATTCTTTTGATGTTTTATCTTTCTTTTTCGCCACATATTGCGCCTTTTCAGCATGCCAGTTTTCAATTGCTTTTAGAAATCCATCAGGATTCAAATCTAAAGCTTCTCCACTTAGGCTATTACCAGATGGAAAGGCAGTCCAGTTGTTTTTACTGGAAAGACGTTCAGCCTTCAGCGCAACAGATACCTCAGCAGCGCGTACAAAAGCCGTTTTCTCATGGTCAACTGACCATTTGACAGGAACATACTTATCTACCAAACCTTCGTCGGCTGCTTCTTTACGAATTTTATTGATAGCATCTAAAATAGATTGTTGATGAGGAGGCAAAAATTCTCCCTTGATTCCAACCAAAACATTGCCACTAGAAGGTTTTAGCACCTCTGAGGTCAATACATTACCATCAGCAGATTGTGTTGCAACCAGTCTGTCGTTGGCAAAAACATCATTTGTCAAAACTGCTCCTGCCAAGGTCAAGGCCAAGGCGCTAGCAAATACAATTTTCTTCATTTCTTTCTTACTCCTTATTGTAGTTTGAATATTATCTTAACAGATACCTTTCAACGTTTAATTATATCATATTTTCCTACTATTTGTCTTTGCTTACCTATTCCTAAATCCCAAAAGTAGGCGCAATGATTCTTTTATTTCACAACAAGTTCATAACGTGTCTTACTTGTGAAGGTTTGACCAGCTTTAAGGATGACTTGGTCTTTGAGGTTACTGTGAATGGCATCTGGTAAAGCTTGCGCTTCAAGGGCAATCCCATTGTGCTGTACCATTGGCTGACCTCCTATGATGACACTCTCATCCACAAAATTTGCTGTGTAGACTACAAAGCAAGGAGCCTCTGTCTTGAAGAGCAGGAAGCGACCTGAGTTTTGGTCATAAAGAAAACCAGCATTGTCATGGCCTGCAGGAAGGGCAAATGGATGATCCAAACCAGATACCAGTTGGATTTGCTCATCTTCTTCTGCAAAGATGTCTTTCAACAAGGCACCATTGTAGATGTGTTTGACCACATCACGAGTAGCATCTGGAGTTTTTGCAGGAACACCGTCGGGAGCAATTGGGTAAATGCCCTCTGTGTTTAGTTGGAAGACATGGCGGTCAATGGTCTGCGTGAAATCACCAGACAAGTTGAAGTAGCTGTGGTTGGTCGGATTGACCAGCGTATCCTGATCGGTCGTTACCTTGTAGCTGATTTCGTAGGCACCAGTTTCTTCCAAGTGGTAACTGATCCAAATCTTGAGATTTCCAGGAAATCCTCCTGTCCCATCTGTACGCTCTGTGTAGAGGGTCAAGCCATGGTCGCTCACTTCGACTAGTTCAAACAAGCTCGAATCCCAACCAGTTGAACCACTGTGGTTACAGTTGCTAGCATTGTTGACTTCAAGGTCATAAGTCTTGCCATTGAGCTCAAATGTCGCACCTGCAATACGGCCCGCCACAGGACCTACGCTAGCTCCATGCTTGGGACTATTACCTACATAGCTATCAAAGTCATCAAATCCCAAGATAACATTGGCAAAATTTCCAGCCTTGTCAGGTGTGACATAACGCAAGATGGTCGCACCATAAGTCATAACCTCAAGTTGGTAGCCACTGTCAGTTTCAAATCGATAGGCCAATACATCCTTGCCCTCATGATTTCCAAATACACGCTCTGTGTATGCTTTCATTCTGTTCTCCTTTTACTATTTCTCTCAATCAAACAAACCATAGAAAGCGAATTGACAATCTATGGTTTACTTGTATGATTTACAAACTCCTTTATCAAGAATTCATAAACACTGTCTTACTTTTGATATTCGTGGATGATAACACCTTGTACCACACGGTTTACTGTACCAGTAGGAGACGGTGTATCTGGTTTATTTTCGACCTTAAGTGAAGTCAATAGGGCAAAGAGTTGAGCATAAACGATGTAAGGGAAGACACGGTAAATATCATTCAAGACACCGCCACAACCAAGGGCCACTTCTTTGACATTTTCAAGACCAAAGGCTTGATCACTCAAAAGCACAACACGACGAGCAATCTGGTCACCAGCAACCTCACGAACCAAGTCCAAGTCGTACTTACGAGTGTAGTCTGTCGTTGTCCCAAAGACCAAGACAACTGTATCTTCGTTGATCAGAGATTTTGGACCGTGACGGAAGCCAACTGGACTTTCATACATGGTCGCCACTTGGCCAGCTGTCAATTCCAAAATCTTGAGCTGAGCTTCATGAGCAAGTCCAAAGAAAGGACCTGCACCAAGGTAGATGACACGGTTAAAGTCTAGGTCAACAAGTTCTTTGACATCTTCTGGATTGTCTAGGATTTTACGGGCAAGACTAGATACAACTTCAAAACGTTCAGCTTTCACAGCAAATTCTGTAGGATCAAAGACCAAGAGAGCTGTCAACATCATAGACGTAAAGCTAGAGGTCATAGCAAATCCAGCGTCATTAGAAGCAGCTGGTTGCAAGAGCAAGAGATTACGGTCATCACCGTGGGCTTGAAGAGCCAATTTACCGTCCGTTGCACACGTAATCGTCACTTGGTAAAGCTCATCCACCAAGGCCTTGGCCAAATCAACAGTCGCCACACTTTCAGGTGAATTTCCGCTGCGAGCAAAAGATACTAGGACAGTTGCCACATCTTTTTTCAAATAAGTTTCTGGATTGGCAACAATATCTGTGGTCGCAATAGCATTGAAATTCCATTTGCGTTCGTCATAGACTTCCTTAAAGTAAGGCACCAAGGTATCTCCCACATAAGCAGAAGTCCCAGCACCTGTCAAAATAACCTTGATATAGTCATGTTTATCAGCAATCCCTTGTAGGAAGGCTGCAATTTCTTCACCTTTTGCTTGATAAGATTCAAAAGCTTCTTTCCATACGTCAGGCTGTTGGTAGATTTCACGTGTAGTGATTTCTGCACCCAATTCGATCAAGTCTTCTTTTGTATAATGTAGCATTGAGTTCCTCTTTTTCTATCAAATATGGGAATGGGAGTAAGCCCCATTCCCATGTATATTCTATATAAGTTGTTCTGACGATGTTCACGTTGTCACATCTTATTCATCTTCGTCATCATCGAAGCCCGCTAACAGGTCATTAACTTTCACAATGCTTTCTGCAGCACGGTTCTTATAGTCCGCATCTGCGCCTGTAAGGCTCGCATTGATAAATTCAATCACCATTGGAAGATTCATCCCTGCGTAAAGTTCGATGTCACGACCTTCCATAATCAAACGGCTTACCACGTTACAAGGTGTCCCACCGAGAAGATCCGCAAAGACTAGGAAATCATCCAATCCTTCAATAGCAGCTTCGAATTTTGCAGTAAAGTCTTCTGGCCCATCTTCTGGAAGAAGAGCTACTGTATGAATGTTGTCTTGTGGGCCCATAATCATTTCCGTACTACCTTTAAGCTCTTCACAGAAGCGACCATGGCTCACCAAAATCAATGATTTCGCCATAAAAATTACATTCCAAGTGCAAAGTGACCAAGGGCAGAAAGAACCAAAGCAAGTACGATAATAATACCGATAGCTTTAGTAGAGTTCATACCTTTCTTACCAAGCAACCAGAAGATAAAGGCAGTAAAGATTGCTGGAAGCAAACGTGGGAAGATTTGGTTCAAGATGTCTTGGAAATCAATCATCTTTTCACCGATTGGCAACTTGTAAGAAATTTCAAAGTTGATCATTGTTGCTACAAGAGCACCCATCATGAAGACACCAAGTACAGATGCAGCGTCAATCAAAGCTGTCAAGGTACTTTGCATGTTGTTGATAAGGTTAACCCCTTCTTTGTAGGCAAATTCCAACTGTTTCCAACGGAAGATGTCATACGCTACTGCAACTGCAATCCAAAGGAAGATACCCCAAGGTTGGCCAGCGATAGCCATAGTTGCTGCGACTGACCCCATGATAGCAGGTACAAGTGAACCAAAGATTGTATCTCCAAGAGGAGCGAATGGCCCCATCAAACCTGTCTTGATACCGTTAACGGCGTCTTTTGAACCCACACCATCTTTTTCTTCCATGGCAAGGTCAAAACCAGCGATAATGGTATGGAAGAATGGTGAAGTATTGAAGAATTGAGTATGAACTTTCATCATTTCTTTCAATTCAGGAGTTCCATCCCCATACATTTTACGCAATTGAGGCAAGATCATATAAAGGTAACCAGAAGCTTGCATACGTTCGTAGTTCCAACCTAATTGGAAAGTAAACAAGCTACGTTTGTTGATTTGATTAAAATCTTCTTTTGTTAGTTTGTAATTAGAATTCGTCATCTTCGATTTCCCCACTTTCTGATGGTGTAGAAGGTGCTGCTACAGCTACTTTTTGGCTATTTTTGAAGTGAAGCACTGCAAGGAAGATACCTACGATAGAAATACCAATCATAGACAAACCTTTGAAGTTGTTCACGAAACCAATTTTTTCAGCAACTTCAGCAGGAAGAGTACCTACGATACCAGCAACAGCGCCACCAAGACCTGTTACATATGAGTAAAGAACAGTCAACATAGCTGTCAAACCGAATCCCATAGCAAGGTAGTGAAGGTTACGTTTAACTGGAAGGTAACGAAGCAAGATTGCAAATCCAAGACCTGGAAGCATACGTCCTGCAAGTGTCAAACCATCTGCAATCCATTGGTATTCTGTCACTAAGTCTACTACATGTTGCACAAAGGCACCACCAAAAGCAAGGGCAAAGAAGACTGGAAGGGCACGAGATAGAGCCCAAGGAATCGCACCAAGCAAGTAGTTGCGTTCAATACCTTTATAGTCAAAGCGTTCGATGGCAGCATCCACACGGTGAGCGAAGAAGGTAGTAGTCATACGTCCAAGAACGTCGAAGTAAGTCAAGAGAGCTGCTACTGGTACAGCGATTGTAGTAATTGCAAGCGGTGCATCAATTCCTTGTGAAACAGAGAAGGCTGTCGCAAGAACCGCACCAGAAGTTGCGTCGATACGAGAAGCACCACCGAAGGTACCAACCCCAAGAACGAACAGTTGCAAGTTACCACCGATAAGCAAACCAGTAGTCACATCTCCCATGATTAAACCAGTAATGAAACCAGCAAATACAGGGGAACCTGCAGATGAAACGATCGTCAACTCATCACAGATTTGATAAGCTGAGTACAAAGTGAGAAGTAAAATTTGCCACCATTGTATCATAACAATGACCTCCTAAAAAATTTTTTCCTATTTTAATAAGCTCAAAAAGTCTGAAATTGGATCATTTGGAACCATTTGAGCAGTAAGTTTAACACCTTTTTCTGCCAGTTTGTGGAAATCTTCCACATCCTTGTCTACTACGTTGATAGAACGTGTAATAGAACGAGTTTCTGGTGTTTGAGACATATTCCCAACATTGAGGGTTTCAAGTGGTACACCTGCTTCGACCAAGCCAAGGAAGCGGTCTGGTTTACGAGCCACGATAAAGAGACGTTGGCTATCGTACTTACCAGCAAGAATATTGGCTGCCGCTTTCTCAACTGGCAATATACTGAGTTTCACACCTGGTGGTGTCGCAAGTTTCAAACCACTCTTTTCAATATCGTTGTTGACAACTTCGTCGTCTACAACCATAATGCGTGAAACATTTAGTTTTCCAGCCCAAAGATTGGCTACTTGTCCGTGGATCAAACGTCCATCGATACGGCATCCTACAATTGTCATAAGTTTTCCCCCTTTATGTGTTTTAGTGTAGGTTTACGAGTTAAATGAATCTCTTCTTTATATTGACCTTCTGTTTCAAAGATAATGATGCGGTTGGCACCTTCCTTGAGATAGCTATGAGGGATATAAAGTGAGAGGGTTGGGCCGACGTTCCAAAAACGTCCTAGATTCTGCCCATTGACAAAGGCAACTCCCTTACCAAACTCAGACAAGTCTAGGTAAGTATCTTTTGGCTCTTCGACCATAAAGTCATAAGCATAAAAGGCTGGTTGTCCTTGAGTCCATCCTTTTGAAAAATCAATTTTCTCAGGATTGTCTAGTGGGAGTGGATAGTGTTTCCAGTTCAGTAAGAAATGCAAATCCTTACAAACCCCTGTCCGAATTCCCTTACGTTGCGTATCCGCTAAGAACTTGTGTCCATAGTTGACACGCCCCATATTTTCTATCAATATGTCAATCCTAGATAACGCTTTCTTTTCGCCTTGATAGAAAATATCTTCCCCAATCTCTGTCTGATATTGGGTTTTGACCCATTGACCATCGACATACAGCTGGGCCCTATCTCGACCATCAATGATACGAAGTCTTTCTTCTTCTGCATCCCAGTTTGTTTCTGTTCGATAGAGTAGGTAGCCATAGCTTTGTCCCAACTCCTCCATCTTTTTAGGATAGAGACTTTCTACAGGACTTGACAAGCTATCTAAGGTTTCAAACAAGGAAACTTTTTCAACCAGTGGAATAGCATCCAACTCCATACTCTCTTTGTAGAGTGGTTCCAACTGCGGATACTCTGGGAAATGTGTTGCCATCATCTTCTTGACTGCCAGATATTTAGCAGTTGGATTCCCTTCTTCATCCAGAAGGGCATCATAATCATAAGATGTAACTTGTGGCAGGTCCAAAGTTCCTCGAGCCGAGCAACCATTCATGAAACCAAAGTTTGTCCCACCATGGAACATGTAAAGATTGATGGAGCCTTGTTCCAAAACCTCTCGAACAGCTTCTGCCAACTCTTTTGGATCCCGTGTGATAATCGGTTCTTTCCAACGATTGAACCAGCCATCCCAGAACTCCATACACATGAGTGGCCATTTCTTGCCATACTCATCAAAGAATTCCTGCATCTGTGAAAAGTTGTAAGGTGCCTTAGAACCAAAGTTGCCTGTCACAAAGAGATCATCTTCGATCAAAGTTCCAGCTTTCAGAGTAGCTCTCCATGGACCATCTGATGTAAATAGAGGACAGGTTACGCCACGCTCTTCCATCAACTGTCGAATCGCTCTCAGGTAAGTCTTATCTTCTCCGTAAGAACCATACTCATTTTCAACCTGCATCATGAGGATATTGCCACCATTGTCCAACAGATGTGGAACCAATCGTGGTAAGAGCTGGTCATAATAGCGACCGACAGCCTCAATATAGGCAGGATCTGAAGAACGAATCCTCATGTCTTTGGTTAAGAGCCAAGCCGGCAAACCACCGAATTCCCATTCCGCACAGATGAAGGGCGACGGACGAACGATAGCGTAGAGACCCAAGTCTTGCGCTGTCTGAAGAAACCGCTCCAAATCCAGAGCTCCTTCAAAGTGAAACTCACCCTCACGAGGCTCGTGTAAATTCCAAGCAACATAAGTCTCTACCGTATTAAACCCAAGAGCCTTCAAGTTATAGAGCGAATGATACCAATCCTCTGGAGGAACCCTAAAATAATGAATGGCGCCAGATAAAATCTTAAATGATTTTCCATCAAGATAGAAATCATCTCGTATCTCAAATCGTGTCATAAAACTACCTTCTGACCGCGAAAGTTTACGCTTTCATTTGTTGTTATGGTAATTATAAACCAATCTGTTTGAATTGTCAATAGAAATTGTCGGAATATTTGCTAGAATTTTACTATTATACACACGTTCAATTAGTTTCAAACATTTTCAGACCCATTTCAAACGCTCTTTACATTCAGAATATAGAACCTAAAATAATTTTGTATAAAATACATTTATAAAATACGAGCAATCCCTATATAGCTTAATTTTTCAAACTATTATTCTAATTTTTTATTCAAAAGACTACTATTTTTTTCGCTTTTATGGTAAAATTTTCTATGGAGAAGGAAAATAGAGGTAAAAATATGGCAATTCCCAAATATCAATACATAAAAGACGAATTAAAAAATAAAATCATCTCTGGGCAGTTTAGCAGTGGAGATAAATTTTACACTGAAGCAGAACTCATTTCAATGTACGATGTCAGTTCTATCACAGTTGTCCGCGCCTTAAACGACCTTGCTAAAGATGGCTATATTGTCCGCCAACAAGGAAAAGGAACCTTCGTTTCACGTGCACGCAAACACAAACTTGTAGAGTTTTCGGATATTGAACTCTTTAATGCTAAAGATGATAAGGTAACTGTTCTTTCAATTGAACGCGGAAACAAGCTCGTTTACTTGGAAAAATTGGGTCTACGCGGCGATCAATTCTACTACAAGATTGAACGTGTCCGCGAATCAAACGGTGTCGTTTATATCTACCATACATCCTACATCCCAGAACAATATATCAACGCAAATTATCCAAACCTTGAATACTATAGTTCTATCTATAACCGTTTCAAGTTAGACTACCACATTCACATGAATGATGAACACTTTGAAGAAATCAACGAAATAGTCTTTCCAACTCCAGAACATGCGGCTTCAGTCCTCGGAGTCGATGAACAATTCCCTACTGTCCTACAAACTAAAATCACCAAACTAAAATCACCAAACTCGAATCAACTGGTCAAGTTTTAGGATACAGTGAAACTTACAAACGATCTGATTATTACAAGATTAAATTCATCTCATGTGACCGTGATCACTAAGAAGAAAGCCTGAGCCTAATCGCTTGGGCTTTTTCTATGATTATTATATGACATAGTAGATTGAAATAGAATATAGACAAATCGATTAGGAAATTTAAATCAATTTCTAGTAATATTTTAGAAGTCACAGTATACTATTCTATATTCAACATATTATAAAATATTGGTTATTTTTTTCAAAAGCACTTTAATAAAAAAGAAAAATCGAAGTTCTGCTACTCCAGTAAATAGAGTAATAGAACTTCGATTTTTATTCTAATTATCCTAATCCAAGACGTTCAAAGATATCATCCACTCGTTTGGTGTAGTAAAGAGGGTTGAAAATCTCGTCGATTTCCTCTTGTGTGAGGCGTGATGTTATTTCTGGATCTGCTTCCAACAGTGGTTTGAAGTCTACTTGGTTGTCCCAAGAGTAGGCTGTTTTTGGTTGTACCAAGTCATAGGCTTGCTCACGGGTCATCCCTTTTTCAATCAAGGTCAACATAGCACGTTGGCTGAAAATCAAACCAAATGTCGAGTTCATATTGCGGATCATATTTTCTGGGAAGACCGTCAAGTTCTTGACAATATTTCCAAAGCGGTTGAGCATGTAGTCAATCAAGATAGTTGTATCTGGTGTGATGATGCGTTCAGCTGATGAGTGGGAAATGTCTCGTTCGTGCCAGAGAGCAACGTTTTCATAGGCTGTAATCATATGACCACGGATAACACGCGCAAGACCTGTCATATTTTCAGAACCGATAGGGTTGCGTTTGTGAGGCATAGCAGATGAACCTTTTTGACCTTTGGCAAAGAATTCTTCTACTTCGCGTTGTTCAGATTTTTGCAAACCACGAATCTCAGTCGCCATACGTTCGATAGAAGTTGCGATGCTGGCAAGAACCGCAAAGTACTCAGCGTGAAGGTCACGAGGAAGCACCTGTGTAGAGATTTCTTGGGCACGAATACCCAATTTGTCGCAGACATATTGCTCTACAAATGGTGGGATATTAGCAAAGTTCCCAACCGCACCAGAAATCTTACCAGCTTCCACACCAGCAGCCGCATGCTCGAAACGCTCGATATTGCGCTTCATTTCGCTATACCAAGTCGCCAATTTAAGACCAAAGGTTGTAGGCTCAGCGTGCACACCGTGGGTACGACCCATCATGATGGTGAACTTGTGTTCCTTAGCCTTGTCAGCGATGATGTTGGTAAAGTTTTCAAGGTCACGACGGATGATATCGTTGGCCTGCTTGTAGAGGTAACCGTAGGCCGTATCCACCACGTCGGTAGAAGTCAAACCATAGTGAACCCACTTGCGCTCTTCACCAAGAGTCTCAGAAACCGCACGTGTGAAGGCAACCACATCGTGGCGAGTCTCTTGCTCAATCTCCAAAATACGGTCGATGTCAAAGTCCGCCTTTTCACGAATCAAAGCTACATCTTCCTTAGGGATTTCCCCCAACTCAGCCCATGCCTCATCAGCGAGGATTTCTACCTCAAGCCAAGCACGGTATTTATTTTCTTCACTCCAAATGTTCGCCATCTCCGGGCGAGAGTAACGGTTGATCATGTTGTTTCTCCTTAAAAATCTTTTTTATCTATGAGGCTCAGGAAACTTTGCATTATTAGATGCTAAATTAGGGTTTGTAGAAAATAAAATTAGGAAGTAATAATCCTTTGATTACTCTAATCAGCTATCATGCAAACTTCAACCATTGCAATAAGTCAAATGGTATGATTCTCTTATTCTAAAATCTCACACTTCCATTGTTCAAGTCTATTTTCCGCATTTGATACACCCTCTAAATGTTTTAAAACATGTAAATCATCTAAAAGATAAAGTAAAACTAGTAAATCTCTAGCTGTTTTTTTTCGTTCTTCATCAGAAATGGTATCAAAGAAATCAATACTCAAAGTTTTAACCGGATCCTTAAAATGACTTTCACCGTTTAAAACCAGTCTATACATAAGATTCTCAAAATAAGTTCTGTATTCTTTATCAATTTTTTCAACAATTAAAGGATCTGTTGTTAGCTCGGCAATTCCCTTCTTATAATTAAAACTACCATAGGCTTCTAAAATTTTTCTCATTGCATTCCCAACAAAACTTTCCGAAGTAGGTGTACTATTTCCCAATGCATAACCGAAGACTATTTCAAGTAGTTCTGTATAATCGTGAGTACTAGTTTTGAATTCTTGTAATTTACCAGAAACCAATTCTAACTTCTTGTATTTAGATTTTTGTCCACCTTCCTCTTCTTTACAGGATTCCATTATCTCTTTCAAAAAGATATCAAAGTCATATATTGTTTGTTTATCATGGGTCATTAGTAAAACTCTAGTATTACTATTCCCCTTAAAAAATCTAGTTAAACAGTATTTTAAATACGAGGTTATTCCAACTTTATTTTCCATATCAAAACTAGAAATTGGATCGTCAATAACAATAAAATATTCATGACTATAAGCATCTGCTAACTCTCTCTGTTGAATTATCTCAGTAAAGAAATAACATAATGCCAGCGCATTTCGTTCCCCTACGGAAACCCTACTGGGGACCACAGACTTACCTCTTGATAACAGATAGTATTTTCCGTTTTGATTCTGTATAGCTAACCGATTTTTTGAAAAAAATATGTAATTTAAACTTTTATTAATTTCATCAACTGCAATATCTATATTAAGTTTCTTGTCTTCTAAATCAGAAATCTGCTTCTCATAATCCTTTACTCGTTTACTACTGCTATTATAATTATTTTCACAAATTGCTTTTTTATTTGTTTTCTCTTGAAACTTTTTGTATGCATCTTGAATTTCATAAAAAGCTAATTCATTATTTATTTGAAGGAGATCTACTTTTAACTTTTGAATATCCGAGATTTCTGAATTATGTTTGATAATTGCTTGGTTAATTTTTTCAATATCATGCTCTGCTTGACTTAATTCTTGAGAAAAGCTTATATTAGGTAACTCAACTATATTATATGGATTATCAATCTTCTTATCGATTATTGAGTTAATTTCGTTAAATTTAGCATTCAAAGCATTAATACTATTTTGATAAGACTGAATTAATATTGGATCTATCTGTTCATAACCAGAAAAATCTTGATTAATCTCATCAATTTTTTTACCTCTCAATGCGGATTGGTGTTCTTCGACTGCTCTTGATAGTAGTTTAGTTATGCCATTCGTGAGTTCAACTTTAACATCTTCTGATACTGATTGAGTACAAAAAGGACATTTTTTTTGATGTTCATCTTCAAAGAAATCTTTAACTTCTCTCAAATGACGTTCACCTTTTGTGGAATCAGATAATAATGTCAGTAAATACTTATCCCTAGAATTCAACTCAGGTTCTTCGATTTTTTCAGACAATAAAGTTGATAATTCATTGCTATCAAAATTAATATCAGGTAAAGATAGTTCATTATTTATAGTAACTGCGGAATCTCTTATTGAAAAATATCTAGCTTTTTTATTGTTGAATTCAACCTCTAACTCATTTTTATCTAAGATTGGTTGTAAATCAACAAAATTTTGAAAGGTATTATTATGAACGGGAGATGCAGCTCGATTTCCTTTTATCTCCCTATCTCTTTCGGCCCAGTTGCCTACTCCTTTCAAAGAATCTGTCATTTCCTTTTTCCAAAAGTCTGGAGATTTTTCATTTTTTTCATCTAAATATTCTTCATATTCAGCATAATAATCTTGAGATTCAATTTGTGATTCTGATAACTGCGTTCTTAATCTATCCAGTTCCTCATCGATATCAACCTGTTCACCTAAAATTACAATTGTATCTAACCCTTCTTGAGCAATTTTGACTTTCTGATCAACATAGTGTTCATTGAAAACAAATATCGATTTTCGTTCAGTATCACTAAGTACAATATTATTATTATTTTTATCAATAAATGATACTCTATCTGTTCCAAACTCACCATTTTTTAATTGATTTATTCCTCGAGCAATGGTACTTTTCCCTGAACCATTCCTTCCAAACAATAAACTTGCCCTATCGTTTTGTACTGGATTTGTTCCCTCAAAATTTCCTTCAAAGAGTTCTAATTTTGTTTCATCTTCAAAAATACCTGATTTTATATTAATTCCTTTAATTTTTTCAAACATTTTTTCTTTAGACCCCTCTCCCCTAAAACTCTCCCACACTATCTGGTTCATCACTAAATAAAGTCACATGTCCCATCTTGCGGTTGTGCTTCGCTTCTATTTTACCATACATGTGGAGGTGGGCGCTTGGATTTTCTGTGACATATTTTTCAGCAGCTTCGACATGCTGGCCGAGGACATTGAGCATGACGGCTGGAGCATGCAGTTTGATAGCTGGCAATGGTGCCCCCAGAACACCCAGAATATGGGCATCAAACTGGGAGAAGTCGCAAGCTTCAATAGAGTAGTGCCCAGAGTTGTGTGGTCGTGGGGCAATCTCGTTGACAATGATATCATCAGCTGTCGCAAACATTTCCACGCAAAGGGTTCCAGACAAGTTGAGTTGCTCAGCGATTCTCACTGCCATAGCTTTGGCTTTCTCGGCTAAACTTTCAGAAATGCGAGCAGGCACAATAGTTTTTGAAAGGATATTGTTTCGGTGGATATTTTCCTGAACTGGGAAAACCGTCACGTCCTTGCCATTTCCTGATACAATGACAGAAATTTCAAGGTCAAAATTGACAAATTCTTCCAAAACACAGTCTGCTGAATCGGCTAGTGCATTGGCTTCTTCCAAGTCTTCTGCCGAGCGAATGACCTTTTGTCCATGGCCATCATAACCACCTGTTGCCGTCTTGAGGACATAGTTTTTCGACAGGTCGATATCTGCCAAGTCTTGGCTAGAAGTCACAACCTTGTAAGGTGCTACAGTGACTTGAGCCTTGTTTGAGAGGAAGTCTTTCTCAAAGATCCGGTTTTGGGAGATGCGAAGCAGGTCGGTCCCTTGAGGGAGTTGCCCATCCTTGATAACAGCATCAAGACCGTCAGCATCTACATTCTCAAATTCATAAGTCAGGACATCGCAACGCTCAGCTAGCTGACGAAGGGCATCCACATCGTTATAAGGCGCCACAATGATTTCCGCCACACGAGAGGCTGGGCAATCCGCAGCAGGATCCAGCGCAATGACCTTGTGCCCCATATAGATAGTTGAGATCGCCATCATCTGACCCAGCTGACCGCCACCGATAATTCCGATTGTTTTAGATGAGCTCATTGGTAGACTCCTCTGCGATTTTTCCTTGTTCTTCTGCAAAATCTGCCAAAGCTGTCGCGATAGCTTGATCCTCTACTGAAAGAAGACGGAGGGCGAAGAGAGCCGCATTTGTCGCACCAGCTTCACCGATAGCCATTGTCGCAACAGGTACGCCACCCGGCATCTGAACGATAGAATAGAGTGAATCCACTCCACTAAGAGCACGAGATTTGACTGGCACACCAATGACTGGAAGGGTTGTTTTAGCAGCGACCATACCTGGCAAATGGGCTGCACCTCCAGCACCTGCGATGATAACCTTGATGCCACGACTACGAGCTTCTTCGGCATGTTGGAACATGAGGTCTGGTGTACGGTGGGCAGAGACAACTTTCTTTTCGTAGGCTACACCGAAGCGGTCTAAGACTTCTGCTGTTTTTTGCATGGTTGCCCAATCGGATTTTGAGCCCATGATAATGGAAATTACGGGTTTCATTTCTTCTCCTTTTTCCTGTTTTTCAACAATCACCTTAGGTTGTGAGGGACGGCAGCAGCCATCAAAGGTGTCTCATGCCTAAATTGGAAGCCCAAGGTCTTCTAATTTCCCTGAACGGCGGCGATTGTTCTATATTAGCTCGCTAACGCTCGCAAACCATACGGTCATTAACGTATTTTGTGAATTTTTATTTTTCTTTTTGATAATCGTCTAATGTAGTGCGGACGTAAGCGACCGCCTAGGGCGTTCCATTACTAAAACTGGAGCCTAGGTCTCCAGTTTTCCGCTCCTAGTAGCAAAGCTACTAGGAGTTCCACTACTGCGACGATTATTCTATTTTGGCTCGCTTTCGCTCGCCATAACAAAGTTAGTATCTGTTAATCTTTTATCGCCTTGCTTCCGATATCTGTTCGGTAGAAGAGGCCTTCTGTTTTTTGTTGGGTGAGTTCTTGGTAGATGGTATCTTGAGCCTCTTTGACGGTATCTGCTGTGTTAACGAGCATATAGACACGTCCACCGTTTGATAGCAGTGCTCTGCTATTTGCCGCAAACTTAGCACCTGCATAGTAGGTGATAATGCCGCCATTGGTTTTTGCTGGCAATGCAACACCCTTTTCATATTCTAGCGGGTAACCCTTGGATGCGACAACCACACCCAGAGTCACACCCTTATCCGTCCAGGTGATGTTTGGCTCCTTGCTATCCAGAATATCTGTAATATTTTGTGCAAAGTCAGATGTCAAACGAGGCAAGATAATCTGTGTTTCAGGATCTCCAAAGCGAGCATTGAACTCGATGACTTTAGGACCTTCTGCTGTCAGGATAAGCCCTGCGTAGAGGATGCCAAGATACGGACGGCCTTCTTTGATCATCCCTTCAAGAACTGGCTTGACAATAGTCTCAACCGCTGTGTCAACTACACTCTGTGGCAAGTGTGGAACTGGCGCATAGGCACCCATACCACCCGTGTTAGGCCCTTTGTCACCATCATAGGCACGTTTGTGGTCTTGCGCTGTCGGCATGATATAGAACTTGTCGCCATTGACAAAGACAAAGAGTGAAAATTCCTCTCCTTCAAGGAATTCCTCAATAACTACACGCGCACCTGAGTCACCAAATTTATTGTCCAAAAGCATCTCGTGAGCTGCTTCGACCGCTTGCTCGACTGTCTCCGCAACGACGACACCTTTCCCAAGCGCCAAGCCATCCGCCTTGACCACGATAGGCGCACCCTGTTTTTCGATATAGACCTTGGCTTCCTCAAAATCCGAGAATGTGCCATAGGCTGCTGTCGGAACGCCATATTTGACCATGATTTCCTTGGCAAAATCCTTGGACCACTCCAGCTCCGCTGCCAATCTTGTCGGACCAAAGGCTTTGAGACCCGCTGCATGGAAATCATCCACGATACCAGCCGCAAGGGCGTCATCTGGCCCGATAAAGGTCCAAGCAATATAGTTGGTTTTTGCAAACTCAATCAATTTAGAATGTTCGGAAATGGAGATATTTACCAACTCCAAACCATCCAGAGTCATCCCATCATTCCCAGGAGCTACAAATACTTTTTCAACGTCTTTTGACTCAAGTAACTTCTTAGCAATCGCATGTTCACGACCACCTGAACCTACAACTAACAGCTTCATCTCACAACCTCTTTTGCGAATTATTTAATAACATTATACCATAAACGTTCGTTTTAATCTTATTTCACTCCGCATTTTTACGCAAAAAAGGAAAGAAACTGTTTTCTTCCCTTTCGTTTTCTTAATGTCTAAAATGTCTCACTCCTGTGAAGACCATGGTCAAGCCATATTTATCCGCAGCTTCGATAGACTCTTGGTCACGGACTGAGCCACCGGGCTGGATGATGGCCTTGATCCCTGCTTTGGCGATTTCTTCCACATTATCCGCAAATGGGAAGAAGGCATCCGAAGCAAGCACAGCGCCGTCAAGGCGGTCTTTGGCTTGGTCAACGGCAATACGAACAGAGGCCACACGATTAGTTTGACCTGGACCAACACCCAGTGTCATGTGGTCATTGGTTACAATGATTCCGTTTGATTTGACATACTTGATAGCCTTCCAAGCAAACTCAAGAGCTGTCGCTTCTGTCTCAGTTGGCTGACGTTTGGTCACCACTTGCCAATCAGCTGGGCTTTCTTTCACTACGTCTTGATTTTGCACCAGAAGTCCACCAACTACACCTGTGTATTCTGCTTCCACTTCACTGGCCTCTTGAGCATCAAATGGCAAGGCAAGGATACGCAAGTTTTTCTTTTTGTTGGTCAAAATGGCTAGCGCTTCATCCGTATAGCTTGGTGCAATGATGATTTCAAGGAAAACGCCGTGCATCTTCTCAGCTGTCGCAGCATCCACCTCACGGTTGAGAACGACAATCCCACCAAAGATAGACACTGGGTCAGACTCATAAGCGTAGTCCCAAGCAGTCTCGATGTCATCAGCTTGACCAATCCCACATGGGTTCATGTGTTTGAGAGCTACAACCGTTGGGCGTTCTTTGAAATCGCGAATAATACGAATGGCAGCGTCAGCATCGCGGATATTGTTAAATGACAATTCTTTCCCGTTGAGCTGTTTCGCTGAAGCAATCGAATAGTCTGTTGGCAAAGCTTTTTGGTAGAAATCCGCATCTTGTTGAGGATTCTCACCGTAACGCATAGCTTGTTTGAGGTCATAGGTCAAAGTGAGCTTTTCAGGTTTGCTTTCTCCGACTTGAGCTGTGAAATACTCTGCAATCAAGGCGTCATAAGCCGCTGTGTGACGGAAAACTTTGGCTGCCAAACGTTGACGCGTTTCGTAAGTCGTTTCACCATTGGCTGACAACTCGTCCAAAACCACTGTATAGTCAGCAGGGTCTACCACAACCGTCACGCTGGCATGATTCTTCGCTGCCGAGCGAAGCATAGATGGCCCACCGATATCGATGTTCTCAACCGCATCAGCGTACCTCACGTCTGGTTTGAGGATCGTTTCCTTGAAAGGATAAAGGTTGACCACTACAAGGTCGATAAGCTCAATTTGGTTCTCCTTGGCCGCTTCCAAGTGGCTATCCAAATCACGACGGGCGAGGAGCCCACCGTGGATATTTGGATGAAGGGTCTTAACACGGCCATCCATCATCTCTGGGAAGCCCGTCACATCATCGATCGCAATAGTCTCCACCCCAGCATTGTCAAGGGCAACCTTTGTCCCACCTGTCGAGATAATATCCCAACCAAGTTTTTTGAGTTCTTGGGTAAATTCAACAATGCCCGCTTTATCTGAGACGCTGATTAAGGCGCGTTTAGTCATGTTAGTTATCTTCCTTTTCTAATATCATATACTTCACTTCGTATAAAATATCTGTTAAATACACTTCTTTTGAAGCCTTTCCAAATACAGGATATTTAATAATTTTTTTAATCCCACTATCTATAAGTTTGATTAAAATTACCATTATAGCTACAATAATAATTATATTTCCAAACGTTTCGCCAGAAATGTTTGTTTTATCTTCAACGAATAATCTATTTAAAGCCAGAGTAATAGTTGCTGTTACCAAAACTTTCCCAATAGTACCTATAGCTTTAACTATATTTTCATATTTTTGTAGCTGACTATTTCTTTTCTCGCTTAAATCATTAACCAACATATCAGCGACTTCTTTAGCATTATCTCCGTAAAGATATTTCAATCTATACTTGACTTTATCACATAATTTGGTAAATTTACTAGGCACCCCAACTGAAACTTCATCAAATTTTATAGTATAAAATAAAACTAATACTGTAAAAATTATGGTAAGAAAAATAAGAATATTCCTCAAACAAACAAATTTAGGGAAAAATTGGAATACAATTGCAGCTCCTATGATAAACAGTATCCATAAGATAAAGTATATCATCAACCTTTGTCTCTCTTTCCGTATTTCAGGATAAAATTGTTTTTCATATTCATTAAAGGATGCTTCAAATTCTTTTATATTTTTCAACAAATCATCAACTACTTTATTCATAAAATTCTCTTATTTATCCTTTCCACTCCCAAACTATCCAGCACCTCTGGATACAACTTATACTCTGCTTCATGAATCCGTTCTTCAAAACTGTCAATGGTATCATCAGCTAACCGTGGCACACGGACTTGTTTGATAACCTTGCCTGTATCCACACCTGAATCCACCCAGTGAATGGTCACGCCGCTCTCAGCAACGTCAGCATTCCAAGCATCCTCAATCCCATGAGCTCCTGGAAATTCTGGCAAGTAGGCTGGATGAATGTTGATAATCCGACCTTCATAAGCCGCCAATAAGGTTGGCCCAACGATTTTCATGTAGCCTGCTAGGCAAATCAAGTCAATCTGGTGTTCTTCCAAGAGTTCGACAATAGCTGCTTCGTAGTCTGCCTTGCTTTCAAACTCCTTGAGTTCAAAAGCATAGGACAGAACGCCGAGCTGCTCTGCACGCTCAAGCACATAGGCGTCACGATGGTCTGAAAAGACAAACTCTACTGGAAATTCTTCGGCAATCACCTGAAAATTTGAGCCATTACCAGAGGCAAAAACCGCTATTTTTTTCATTTGATGATGACACTTTCGTTTTCTTTCTTGACGATACGACCAATTTCATAGACTGGTTCATCCAACAACTCCTTGACACGAATTACATTTTCAGGGCTAACTGCTAGCATAAGTCCCACACCCATATTGAAGATTTCAAACATTTCTTCGTGTTTAATCTGACCGTATTTTTCAAGGGCTTTGAAAATTGGAAGCACTGGAACTTTGCTTTCATCAATCTCAGCAGCCAAGTCAGCTGCAAACATACGAGGGACATTCTCAATAAAGCCACCACCTGTGATGTGGGCAATGCCGTTGACCAACCCTTCCTTGATGAGTGGTAAGACAGCCTTGACATAGATACGAGTCGGCTCAAGAAGAACTTCCTTGAGTTGCTTGCCTTCCAATTCTGGCAAGATTTCCTCACCTGTGTAATCCGCAAAGACACGACGGACGAGAGAGTAACCATTGGAATGAATCCCACTTGAAGCAAGTCCGAGAAGAACATCTCCTTCTGCCACCTTTGAACCGTCAATGATTTGAGATTTTTCAGCCACACCAACCGCAAAACCAGCCAAGTCATAGTCATCTTCGCCGTACATGCCAGGCATTTCAGCCGTTTCCCCACCAATGAGGGCAGCACCTGCCTGCACACAACCTTCTGCCACACCAGCGACAACTTGTTCTAGCTTAGCTGGTTCATTCTTCCCTGTCGCTACGTAGTCAAGGAAATAGAGGGGCTCCGCACCCGCAGCGATGATATCATTGACACACATGGCTACACAGTCCTGACCGATGGTATCGTGCTTGTCGTACTTGATAGCCAGCATGAGCTTGGTTCCGACACCATCAGTTCCTGAAATCAAGACGGGTTCTTTGACACCTGTTTTTGAAAGGTCAAACATACCACCAAAGCCACCCAGAGCTCCCATGACACCTGCACGCTCCGTACGAGCCACGTGCTTTTTAATCCGTTCAACAACTTCATAACCCGCTTCAACATCCACACCAGATTGAGCGTACGCATTTTTATTTGCCATTTTATTTTTCCTTTTCTTTTTTTGGGGGAAAGATTGCGACGTATTTCTAGATAAACAATTATTTTATCTAAAAATACTAGTCAGGGCTCTAGCTTTGATCCTATAGGACAAAGCGTCTACTGACAAATACTTTAGCTTTTAGTCAGTAGTGAGACGTGAAGCATAAGCATTCTTATTTGTCATTCTATCTCCTCTTCCTTTCCTTTAATGGAGAATCTATTGTCTATTTGTAAAAACTGGTCTTTTCTTCCAAACTTCTACGATAGTCTTCCTCATAGTCGTAGAGAGGTGTTGGGTAGTCACCGTCAAAGTAAGCGACACAGAGACCACCATTTGGCGCATCTGTTTCAATACCAATTGAATCAATCAACCCCTCAACAGAAAGATAAGTCAGACTGTCCGCACCAATGATTTGGCGAGTTTCTTCGACCGTATGATTAGCCGCAATCAGCTCCTGACGTGTCTGGATATCAATCCCGTAGAAACATGGATAAGCTAGCGCTGGACTACCAATGGCAACGTGAACCTCAGTCGCACCCGCTTCTTTCAAGAGTTGAACGATCCGACGAGAGGTTGTTCCACGTACAATAGAGTCATCAATCATAACCACACGCTTGCCTTTTACAACGCCTGAAACAGCAGAGAGTTTCATCCGCACCCCTTGCTCCCGCAATTCTTGAGTCGGTTGGATAAAGGTACGTTGGGTGTATTGGTTCTTGATGAGCCCCATTTCATTTGGTAGCCCGGACTCTTCCGCAAATCCCATAGCCGCGCTGAGGGAAGAATTGGGCACACCGACCACGATATCCGCCTCATGCTTGAATTCACGCGCCAATTGGGCACCCATACGTTTACGAGCCGTATGGACATTGACACCATGAATGTTAGAATCAGGGCGGGCAAAATAGATATACTCCATAGAACAAATCGCCAACTGAGTATCATCTGTATAGTTGTCATACTGGATACCCTTGTCATCAATAATCACAATCTCACCTGGCTTCAAATCACGAATCCATTCAGCACCAATGACCTCAAAAGCACAAGTTTCAGAGGAAACAACCACCGCTCCGTTGGCCATTTTCCCGATAGAAAGCGGACGGAAACCATTGGGATCAAGAGCCGCAATCAACTTGTCTTCAAACAGCAAGATATAGGCAAAACCACCTTTAACTAGACTGAGCGCCTCCTTGATTTTGCCCATTAGATTAGGATTATGACTGCGACGAATGAGGTGAGCCAAGATTTCCGAGTCCGAAGTCGCGCTGAAAATCGCTCCTCTATCTTCCAATTCTTTCTTGAGAGAGGCCGCATTGGTCAGATTTCCATTATGAGCCAACCCAAACTGCATATCGTGAAAACGGAAGAGGAAGGGCTGGATGTTATCTACAGAAGCTTCGCCAGCAGTCGCATAACGCACATGCCCAATCGCACCAGTTCCTGTCAATTTATCTAAGTTAGCAGGATTTCTGAAGACTTCTGATAGAAGACCCATATCGCGATGTCGCTTTAGTTTCCCTTGATCATTGGAGAGGATTCCTGCCCCCTCCTGACCACGGTGTTGAAGACTGTGGAGACCAAAATAGGTCAATTTAGCAGCATCTGGATGTCCCCAGATACCGAAAACACCGCATTCTTCATTAAGAGATTTTACTTCGTATGTCATTTTTTATACCTAATTTTTATTTGTGTAGCACCAAGAGCTAAATCTACATGATTTTTACATTACTGCCACTATCTATTAGAAAATCTGTAAGTCTTATTTTCCAGTAAAGTATTTAACCGCTGACGCGAACAGGTGCTGGTCTTTATTTCCTGGGATGTTTTGGAAGAGACCGTCTTCATAACGTTCTGAGTGCCCCATCTTACCGATGATTTGGCCGTTCTTGCTGGTAATTCCTTCGATAGCATGGACAGAACCATTTGGATTGTACTTAGAGTCCATACTTGGTTTGCCGTCAAAGTCAACGTATTGGCTAAAGATTTGACCATTGTCACGGAGCTCCGCAAATTCTTCAGCCGTCACGACAAACTTCCCTTCACCGTGTGAAACAGGAATAGCGTGGATATCGCCTACTTGCACACCAGCTAACCATGGTGAGTTGGTATTGGCAATACGGGTTTCCACCATCTTGGCCACGTGTTGGTTGGCATCATTGTAGAAGAGGGTTGGGCTAGTACTGTTAGCATCCTCGAAATTCCCGTATGGAAGAAGACCTGATTTGACCAAAGCCTGGAATCCATTACAGATACCGATAATCAAGCCACCACGCGCGATAAAGCTATCAATAGCCACACGGACTTTTTCATTGAGCAGAATATTGACAATGAACTTGGCTGAACCATCTGGTTCATCCGCAGCTGAGAATCCACCGGCAAAGAAGAGAATGTTAGCCTTGCCGATGTTGTCAACCATAGTTTCAACTGACTTGACAATAGCCTCTTCATTCAAGGTCACAAATGGCATCAAGTTGACCTCTGCGCCTTCTTTTTCAAATGCCTTAGCTGAATCATACTCTGAGTTTGTTCCTGGGAAGACTGGGATATAGACCACAGGTTTTTCAACCTTTTCTTTTGCTTTAATCACAACATCTGATACCACAGCTGGTACTTCAGCTAGTTCTTTGGCTTGGGCAAACTCTGTTGGGTAAACTTTTTCCAGTTTTCCTTGGAAGGCACTGTCAAGCTTGTGTCCATCTAGCTTCACACCGTTGACAAGGAGTGTAAAGTCTGCACTTGTTTGACCGATTTTCTCTACTCCAGTGATTTCTTCAGGAGAGGTAAAGACAAATCCGCCCAATTGTGCTGTCAAAGAACTTTCAAGTTCAGGCAAGGTTACCTCTGCACCAATATGATTTCCAAAAGTAGCAAGAGCCAAACTTTCAACCACACCACCGTATTTGACAGCTGATGCAGATGTCACTTTATGAGCCTTTTGAAGGGCTTCAAACTGAGCAAAATTTGACTTAATCAAGTCAAAATCAATCTCTGCAGCAAGAGCTTGACCTGGGATGTAGTAGATGTTTTCCCCAGCAGTCTTGAACTCAGGAGAAAGTACCTTCCGGCTATCTGCCGTCGTCACCCCAAAAGCGACCAAGGTTGGCGGTACTGTCAATTCTTCAAAAGTACCAGACATGGAGTCCTTACCACCGATAGATGGCAAACCAAGCTGAATTTGTGCCTCGATAGAGCCTAGGAGAGCTGCTACTGGCTGACCAAAACGCTCAGCTTGTTTGTCCATGCGCTCGAAGTACTCTTGGTAAGAGAAGCGAGCCTTAGACCAGTTGGCACCAGCAGCAACCAAACGAGCAGTTGCTTCAATAACCGCATAAGCAGCACCGTGGTATGGAGACCATTCTGCAATATAAGGATTAAACCCTTGAGCCATGACAGACGCAGTATGAGTCACACCGTGTTGGACTGGCAATTTCTGTACAGATGCCTCAGTTGGTGTGAGTTGGTAGCGACCACCAAGTGGGTGATTAACCGTTGAACGACCGACCGAACAGTCAAAGATGGTCTGCAAGCCTTTTTGACTCGCATGGTTGAGGTCAGATAGAACCGCAAGGGTATCTGCTTCCAGTGTGTCAGCGCTTGTTGTACGCTCTTCTGGGAGTTTGACATCCTTGTCCACAACCTTTGCATCGACAACGACACGTACACCATTGGTATCAAGGAAACGACGCTCCAAGTCCACAATTGTCTCACCATTCCAGTGCATAACCAGATTTGGTTTTTCAGTGACTGTCGCAACCACAACAGCGTCAATATTCTCTTTGTTACATTCTTCAACAAAGGCATCTACGTCTTCAAGACGCACCACAACCGCCATCCGTTCTTGTGATTCAGAGATGGCAATTTCGGTACCATTCAAGCCCTGGTATTTAAGAGGCACCTTGTTAAGATCAATTTCAAGACCGTCTGCTAATTCACCGATAGCCACACAGACACCACCAGCACCAAAGTCATTAGATTTCTTGATAACACGAGTGACATTGCCATTACGAAAAAGGCGTTGAATCTTGCGTTCTTCGATAGCATTCCCTTTTTGAATCTCAGCACCAGCAGTCTCTACAGACTCAACCGTTTGAATTTTAGAAGAACCCGTCGCACCACCGACACCGTCACGCCCAGTCTTACCACCGAGGAGGATAATGACATCGCCCGCTTCCGGTTTTTCACGGACAACATTGCCCTTGGGAGCCGCACCAACAACGGCACCAAGTTCCATACGCTTAGCAACGAAACCTGGGTGGAAATATTCACGAACGTAGGTTGTTGCAAGCCCAATCTGGTTACCGTATGAAGAATAACCATGAGCCGCTGTTTTAGAAATGACTTGTTGTGGCAGTTTCCCAGCGCGAGTTTCTGAAATCGGTGCTGTAATATCACCAGCACCTGAGATCCGCATGGCTTGGTAAACATATGAACGTCCTGACAATGGGTCACGAATGGCTCCACCAATACAGGTAGCAGCCCCACCAAATGGCTCAATTTCCGTTGGGTGGTTGTGAGTTTCATTCTTGAACATTAGGAGCCATGGCTCTTTCACACCATCAACATCCACTTCGATTTCTACTGAGCAAGCATTGATTTCGTCTGACACTTCCATGTCGTCTAAACGTCCATTAGCACGCTCATAACGACCAAAAATAGTCGCCATATCCATCAAGGTTTGAGGTTTTTCAGAACGCCCCAACTCCTCACGCATGGCAATATACTTGTCATAGGTTGACTGCAATTGTTTTTGGAATTTAGAAGCTGAAAAGTCGATGTGTTTCAACTCTGTCTCAAAAGTCGTATGACGGCAGTGGTCAGACCAGTAAGTGTCCAAAACCTTGAGTTCTGTTTCCGTCGGCACGCGCCCGATTGACTTAAAGTAGTCTTGAATAAAGAGCAAATCATCCACTTCCATGGCCATCCCTTGTTTAGCCTTGTAGCGAGCAAAGTCTTCTGCTGTATAGCTTTCAAAGAAAGTCAATTTGGGAATAGTCTTGTCTGACGCAGAAAATTCCTGCTTGGCAATCCCTGTCGTGATATCCTTGAAACGAGAATCAACTGGATTAAGCAAGTAGTTTTTGACCGCTTCTAACTCAGTCGCATCAATATCTTTATTGACCAAATAAAGTTGGGCTGTATTAACTGTCACATCACTCGAACTTCCCAGCAAAAGCAAGGCTTCCTGTGAAGAAGCTGCACGTTGGTCAAATTGCCCAGGTAGGCTTTCAATAGCAAAGAAAGCATAGTTAGCCAGATCCGCCTGTACAGCAACTTCGTCCCAGACGTGGTCTGTCACCTGCTCAGAGAAGATGTGTTTCTCTGCAGGTGCAAACAAGTCCTCTGCCAAATCAAATACATCATAAACTTGCACAATGCGAATACTTTTCAAAGTTGACAGTCCCAAGTTATGCTGGAGTTCTCTCACCAAACTCTCTGACTTAACCTGAAAATCAGCCTTTTTTTCAACAAAAATACGTTTATCCATCAATCCTTATTCCTTTATTTCAGCTCTTGCAATGTTCCCAAACAGCCTTGAGGTTGTTATTTCAATTTCTGCAACTTTTCCCAGACAATCTCGTAAACATCTGTTAGTTCTCCCAATCCTCTACGGAAAACATCCTTATCCATGTGGTTGCCATCCGCATCCCACAAGCGACAGTTATCTGGTGAAAATTCATCTGCTAAGATAATCTTGCCATCCTTGTCAAAACCGAACTCTAGCTTAAAGTCAATCAACTTAAGCCCAATCTCAGCAAACCAGACCTTCAAGAGTTCATTGATTCGACGAGTTTCTTCCTTCAAGTAAGCGATTTGCTGGTCATCCGCAATCTGTAGGAATTTCACATGCTCGTCATTGATGAATGGATCATCCAAGTCATCATTTTTGTAATAAAACTCGACAATCGGAGTCTCCAAGGCGATTCCCTCATCCACACCAAAACGTTTTGAAAAGGAACCAGCAGTATAGTTGCGAAGCACGACTTCCAAAGGAATAATCTCAACCTTTTTATTGAGTTGTTCCGTATCTGAAAGTTTCTCCACAAAGTGAGTTGCCACACCAGCCGCATTTAATTTCTCAAAAATAAAAGATGAAATCTGATTATTCAATACTCCCTTGCCCGCAATCTGCTCCTTCTTAACACCATTGAAAGCAGTCGCCTGATCCTTGTAAGTTGAAATAATAAGATTTTCATCCTCAGTTGTATAGATATCTTTAGCTTTTCCCGAATAGATCAATTGTTTTGACATTTTAAAGTTCGCCTTTCGTATTACTTGAGCACATTCTACCATAAAAAACCTAAAATTACAAGAATTTAACCGAATAAATAACGTAGTAACCTCAAAAATCATAAAGAAAAAACTGCAAGAAGAATCTTTCTCACAGTTTTAAAATCATTTAACTCTAAAAACACGAACATTACTCTTTGTTCAAAAATTGATCCAAATAATAACGTAGGTAACTTTTCTTGCCCGTAATCATCTGCAAGCGACCTTCCACCCCGTACCGAAGTTTTTCAGCCTGCTCCGAAGTTAGATTAGTCTCCGCCTCGATTTTAAAGAAATTCCCTTTCTCGGTCTTAGTAGCTGTCGCATCAATACTTGTAATAGTAGAATCTAGGAAAAGTTGATTCTTAGCATCATGAGTCGTCGTATAGCGAACAGAATCACCGACCTTGATCCTTGCTACATCCTTTGAACTAAGATAGGCTGTGAGTTTAGCTTTCCCTTCTTTCTCCAAAGACGGATAGAGTTGGGCTAGTAGGGCACCTTCTGCTACCATGGTAGAATCACTGGTCTCAGGATTAAGATGAAGCACCCCATCCTCACTTGCCATAATTTTCCCCTTGTCTAAAAGATTTCCCTGAACTTTCTTACCTGACTCTGCCTCCAAGATTTTCTGGTCTAGAAGGGTCAATTCCTGACCAACCTTTGCCAAGTGTTGGGATTTAAGGGATTCCAATTGACTGCTTAAACCTGATGCATAGGCTTGCTGGGTACCTGAACCTGCATACTGAACACGGTAAGTAGCAAGACTGGATTCTAACTGAGAAAGCTGTGCTTCAACTTGCGCAACTGCTTGTGCCTTAGCTTGCGGATTTTCCTCACCCTGAGACTTATAGGACTGGTAGAGAGAGTAGGCTAGATTCTGACTGGCCAAGGAAGCGCCTGTTTCAATAGCTGACTTAGCTGTCTGGTAATCGCGAATTTTAGCCTCTGTTTGGCTGATGAGGTTGCCGATTTCGGCTTGAGTCTGACTAGCTGCTGCATTCTGGGATGCGATGGTCTCATTTTGTTGCGATGTACTAGCCCTAAGACTGCCTGCTTGACTGATGTAGTCGCGAAAGGTGGCTTGGTAGCCAAACTTATCCTCCTCTGGAAAGTGGTTCTCCCCTTCTTGCAAGCTCTTCTGCAAATACTTCAATTGCTTTTTTTGATCCTTGAGCATGTCCAACTGACTGGCATAGGCCTCCGCTTGGACACCCTCTGCCCCATCCTGATATTGAAGCAACAGTTCTCCCTTTTTAACCAGCTTATTTTCTTCCAGATGATTGACAAGAATACGATTGTTGCTAGTTGACTGGATATTTGCCAGGATACGACTAGGCTCAACAGTAGCTCTAGTAGACAAACTCATCTCCTTCTCTGCAAATGTTGCAAATCCAAGCAAAAACACAAGCAGAAGGGACATGGGGACAATCACCCGACTGGAAAAATTATGGTAACGACGATTATAAAACTCCGCACTTTCTAAAAATTCTGGTTTCATCCTCTCCTCTTTCTAGCTATTCACCAAATGGGCGTAAAATCCACCCTGTGCAAGCAAATCAGCATGCTTTCCTTCTTCGACAATCTTGCCCTGATCCAAGACAACAACCTTCTCTGTCCGCTCAGCAATAGTCAAACGGTGAGCAATGAAAATCAAGGTCTTGTCTAAAGCCATGAGATTATCGACAATTCGCTTCTCTGTCAAAATATCCAAACTGCTGGTCGCCTCATCCAAAATCAAGACCGGCGCATCTGTCAAGAGAGCACGCGCCAGAGCAATTCTCTGACGTTGACCACCTGATATTCCTGCCCCATCCGAAGTCAATTCTGTCTGGTAATTCAGTGGCATGCGCTCAATGTCCTCCCGAATCTCTGCCAACTCGACCGCCCGTAAGATATCCTCTTGAGTCGTCCCTTCCTTGGCCCCAAGGAGAAGATTCTCCAAAATCGTTCCGTTAAAGACATAAGGCTGTTGAGGCAGATAGTTGATATACTGACGCAGAGCCTTTTTATCAATCTGATTGAGATTGACACCACCCAGACTAATCTCTCCCTGACTTGGGTCGTAAAAATTAACCATCATCTTGGCCAAGGTCGTCTTACCTGACCCTGAAATTCCCACAAAAGCCACCTTAGAACCTTGGGGAATGGTCAAATTGATGTCTGACAAGACATCTCGACCATAGCCATACTTGTAGTAAACCTGCTTGAAGGTCATATCTCCCTTCATCAAGCTCAGATCCTCAACTGTTTTCTTCTCCTCAAACTCAGAAGCTACCAGATAAACCTCATTCAGACGGTTATTGGCAACCTGCGCAGTCTGAAGTTTGGTTTGCAGATTGATGATATTTTCCAAAGGATTGGTAAAGTAAACCAGCAAGGTATTATAGGTAATCAACTGCCCCAAACTCATCTTGCCATCCATAACCAGAACAGCCCCCATCCAGAGAATGCCGACATTGAGCAAGAGATGGGCAACCTTTTTCAGAGCCTTTTGCTGACTCTCTGCCCGACTATAGGTAAAAGATTTTTTCAGATAATCCACAAATTCCTTGTCAATCTTTTGGTAACGCTGACTTTCACTGGTCAAGGACTTAATAGTCTCAATACCGTTGATGTCCTCAATGATAGAAGAAGACAGAACCGCATTGGCTTCCATGGTATCCCGATTCATCTTTTCAAACGGCTTCATAAAGGCAAAGATAATCACTGTGTAGATAGGAAGTGCCAATAAGGTCATGAAAAAGAGATTGGTATTTTGTGAAAATAAAACAAGAGAAATAATGACAACCGTTGACACATCTAGGAAAATCGAAAGAATGGTCGAAGCCAGCGCATCGATGATACTGTTAGCATCTGTGAAACGAGACACGATTTCCCCTGTCCTGCGTGTCGCAAAGAAGGACATAGGCAGGTGAAAAACATGCTTGATATAGGACAAAATCACATCAATCGACAAGCGTTGCCCCAAAACAAGTAAGAGATACTCCTGAGCGTAAGACAAAATCTGCTGAAGAATATAGACGATGACCAGCCCAATAGAAATAATCCCCAGCGTCGAACGCATCTGATCTGGCACATAGGTATCAATGATAGACTGCAGATAATAAGAACCCACAATGTTAATCAAGGTTACCAAGAGTGTTGCCAAAACGATATTGGCAATCAAGCCACGCTGCTTCACTAATATAGGGATAAAAGAGAGCAGGCCATTCTTTTGATCCTTATGAGGCTTATAGTCTGGACTAGGTGCCATAAAAAGAGTCACTCCTGTCCATTCTTCCGCAAAACGCTCACGTGGCAGTTTGGTCAATTTCACCCCAGGATCTGGATCGGCAATATGAATGCTATCCTTATCCTGCCCAGTCACCACATAGTAGTGGAGCAATTTCCCTTCCTTAAGCACATGGGCAACAAAAGGAAAAGTCAAATCTGGCAAGTCAAAAAGCGTCATATCCGCCTTAATTGCTCGCGTCTCAAAACCAATCTCCTCTGCCACCTTGACCAAGCCCAAAGCCGTAGTCCCATCCATGGTCGTCTTGGCCAATTCTCGCAAGTGAGCCAAAGAATAATAGCTACCGTAGTAGCCAAAAACCATGGCTAATGAAGCTACACCGCAGTCCATCTGATCCACCTGCGGACGATAGTGACGTTTCCCAAATTTCATATTCATCTCCTTTTCCTAATACTCAATGAAAATCAAAGAGCAAACTAGGAAACTAGCCGCAGGCTGCTCAAAACACTGTTTTGAGGTTGTAGATAGGACTGACGAAGTCAGTCACATATATACGGCAAGGCGACGTTGACGTGGTTTGAATTTGATTTTCGAAGAGTATAAACTCATCTGATAACAACTATCTTACCCCAATCCTCAAACAAAAACTGGACTTCCTTCCCAAATGCGCCTATCTCCCTCCCAAATGCACTTTTAGGATAAAAAAATAGGCAGAACAAACGTCACGCCTAAAATATATATTTATTTCTTTTTCTTCCTAATTCTTTTGTCAATCATATATAAAACGATAATCGAAAACAGCGGTGGAACAATATAACTCTTTTCACTCATTGTCAGCTGAAATCCCAGAGTTGCTAGTATCTTAAAGATGAAAATATTCATCAAAAATAGAAAAACAAATACTAAAAAATATTTTAAAATCTTATTCATTTTTTTCTTCAACTCTCCTAATTTCTATAACTATTTTATCAAAAATACATGTAATACTCAAGGAAAATCAAAAAGCAAACTAGGAAGCTAGCCGCAAGCTGTACTTGAGTACGGTAAGGCGACGCTGACGTGGTTTGAATTTGATTTTCGAAGAGTATAAAACTCCAAATAAACACCTCAACTACACTTTTTTTGGCAAAAAATAGGCAGAACAAACGTCCTACCTACTAAAAATATGCTATTGAAAGGGAAATGATTTTTTACTGACACCCTAGGCAAGCTTGGAACAAATAAATCATTGATAGTAACCTTTACGACATCCTATTTAAAGTTACTTCAATTTTTAATGTCCCTGCTATTTTTAAGCCGCCTCTGGTATGATCTATTCATAGTCAGAATAGATAACACCGTTCTAAATTACGATTCATAGTTACTCCTTTTGTTGATTCGTTACTATAAGACACCTATTCCCTATAGAGCGTCTACTGCTTCAAATTTATCTATTCTTTTTTTCTTTACTTCTATATAAAAGAATGAAGACCATCATAAATAATGCAATCGTTGGTATATTGAAATTATCAAAGCAAGTAGGTAAAGATACTTTATTCATGTCAGCTACTAATCTGATGATGATATAAGACATTGAACTAAGTAATACCATAATTTCAGGCCAAACTTTCAGTATTGATTTAACAAATTTCATATTAAACTCCAATGTGATGCATTCTTAGATTCTACCCTAGCCATTTTCAGCTCAGACTAACAAATCATTCTTAGCTGCTCACTCTACTTGCTTTTTATTGGCCTTATATCCTAGATAAAAGAGCCCAAATAAAACGGGGTAAATTTCTGGATAAAATAGGGTATTGATTGGATTTTTCAACATCAAATACGTTACGATGTAGATTATGAGCGATACGGTAAAATAACCCTCAGCAAAGCCTAATAAAAATGTTTTCATAAGAAACTCCTAATTACCTGACAAGAATGGCGGAAAAACGCTACCATTCATATGCACAAAATCCTTTTGATTCATGTTCTTCATTTATAGTTTTGATTATTTTTTGACAAATCTTTGCGAAAAATACCAAAATATGCTGAGAAAAGCAACCCAACTAAAGTCCCTTGCCAATTAAAGGATACTAACGAACCTGTACGAATCACATGAAGCGCGACATTAAGAATTATTCCCAACAAAGGAAATATAGTGGCTAGTTTAGGTAACAATGTATTGAGATTAAGGTTGCGACTGTTCATTATCTAACGCCCACGACGAGCAAAATCTGAACCAAATTTGTAACCAGCATTAAAAATTTGTACAGCAGCATTCAGTACTCCTGCAATCCCAACTGCTTCCACAAGACCAAAACCACCTTTTGTTCCCACTAATTCATCGTCAGATAATTGATAAAATTGTTCTAAGTTCATGTTCGTCATTACTCCTTTGTATTATATTTTATTGCTATGTAAATGATTAAAATGAGTATTGGATAAGTAAATACTTCTGAAATATCCATAAAATTTATACTATACTGTCCAGATAATATTTTATAGTCAATTAAAATTTGAACGATAGTAAAAATAATACGTAGCGATAACAATACCCCTAGTAATATCACTTCTTTTTTTAAAAACATAGAAATGCCTCTCTGACTATAATCAGATTATGGTCTATTCGCATAATACCCCAAAGCTGCTCCTCCAGCAAAAAGCGCTGCTGCTCCACCTGCTACTGCTGCACCTATCTTCCAGATAGACACTCCGGCGATTACAAGAGGCAATGCTCCCCCATCCACATCCATCAACTCTTCTTCTGTAAGAGCTACAAAGTTCTGTTCCATTTTGTCAAAATTTGTCATCTTTTTTCTCCTCTTGTTCTATTTTTTCTAAATCTTATCTTCTAAAAAATGGGGTTCCAATAAATATACCGCGTAACAATAGACCTGTAATTAGACCCCGTTGATAACTTTCCTTGCTACCACCCACCAGCAAAGCTAAGTCGCTCTCCTTTAATACTTCAATAGTATACTTATCATTCATTTCATTCATCTCTTATCCTCCTAAAAACCAAAACCTCTACGAAATCCAATGTACCAATCTGCAAGGGTCTTCACCCAATTTTCTCCACCTTGAATATCGGTCAATTCTTCCGAAGTTAGCTCAACAAATCCATAGTAATGTTCTTTCATTATTTTATTCCTTTCTTTTTTCCTCTTACTTATCTATTCGAAAAACAATTCGAAAATGTACAACTAATTAAATTTATTTGAAAAATAATTTAGTAAACCATGGATAGAAAATTGGTAGATACATGAAGCAAACTCCTTTCCTTTTCCTCTCACTTATTTATTCGAAAAAGAATTCGAAAATAAACAACTAAATCAAAATTTATTTGAAAAATAATTTAATGTACCATGAATAGAAAATTGGTAGATACATAAACCAGACTCCTTTCTTTTTCCTCTTACTTATCTATTCGAAAAAATTTTCGAAAATGTACAACTAAATTAAATTTATTTAAAAAATAACTCAGTCAACCATGGGTAGAACATTGATATAAACATGAACTAGGCTCCTTTCCTTTTCCTCTTACTTATCTATTCGAAAAGGAAGTCAAAAAAATAAGAATATCAGAAAATTTTCCGACATTCTTATTGATAAATTTGTAAGTCTATTAAAACTATTCTACCTTGTAAAAAAATCCCTCGGTACTACCATTGATAAGTTGGTGTCCAAACCATAAGCGGTCTTGTGTAATATCAGACGAGTCAGTATAGCCATTATCTGAAGAAGAGGTGACAGACATGGTTATAGGGATTCCTGCTGGTAAAAAGGCAATAGCTGCACCAGCACCTCCATCTTTAGAAACAGAATTTGCCTTAAGATAGTGGTCAATTTCTTTAGCATGTTCAATTGAAATTTTGGACTTATCACTTACTAAACCATTTTTGTCGAAAGTAAATTCAATACCTGAACGATTCCTCCAAGTTCCTGAGACACTAGAAAAATCTCCATTTTGAATTGCAGAAATATCCATCCCTTTACTTTCTGACGGAAAGGAAGATTCTTCACTTATGAGACTTGTGACAGATTTCCAAGAGAAAGATCTTATGTCAAGGGAAGGTGGTTTTGTGCCCAGTCCCTCTTCTGTATCTGATTCGATAACTAAGTCTAATCGTGTTCCATCCTGATTGAACTTGTATAGTTTAAGTTGGATTTGATTAATAGATACTCGGGTAGATAATTGGAAATAGCCATTTTCTAAAGGATTAAAATGTACTCGCTCTCCAATAAAGTCCAGATTGTTTTCTGCATTGGTCAGTCGAATAACTTCGTCATTTTTAAGAGTTCGAATATCTAATAAATCGTAATAGTTAGAATCCGTTTTAAGGGCAACCAAAAGTTCGTCCGTACCATTTTGGTCTAAATCATACAAGCTGTATTGTAGTCCAGAGTATTCTTTAGGATAAGTATTTTTTAAGTTTGCTTTTGAATTGAGCTCTTTAGGTGAAGCTGATGAATCATCTAATACTTTGGCATATTCTTTAAGGACAGGATTATATAGGGTGTAATCATTTTTCTTCTCTTCTGATGTGGAAGTAGGCGAACTGCTACTAGAAGTAGTTGTTTCAGAACTTTCTGAGGAAGTGTTTTTACTCTGAGGTTGGCAAGCTGTTAAAATGGAGATAGCTAAAATACTGATACTGAATAGAAATAATTTTTTCATATGTTTAATCTTACAATTTGAAATTGTTTTTATACCCACTCACCGTTGTAATTGACACGATAACCGTCAGGTGTAGTTGTATTGATTGCGAGTGCACCAGAGCTATAGGCATAGTACCATTTACCAGATACCTTCATCCAGCCTGTTTTCATAGCCCCTGAGCTATCAAGATAATACCAGCTACCATTATCTTTGAACCAACCAGTCTTCATAGCACCTGAACCGTCGAGATAGTACCACGTGCCGTTGTCTTTTATCCAGCCAGTTTGCATCCAACCTGAACTATCGAAGTGATACCAGATATTATCTAATTTTGCCCACTGATTGTAAGGGTAAGACCCATCAAGTTGCATAAACCACCAACGAGAGCCCGATTGTCGCCAAAAACCCATACCCCTACCAATATCTTGCATTTGAAAAAAGAAACCTGGTTTATTAGTCCCGTTAGACTTACCTTGTTTTGTTTTCTTACTGGTATGAGTTCCGATAGCCTTCAAATCTTTGTCAAAAAGATTCGCCTTGGTCGCAAATGTTTGAATTTGAGAAGAATCGACTTCTGTGTATTGAATGGCTTTTCCATAACCGCCAGCTAATTCTTCAGAGCCACCAGATGCTGTTCCGAAACTTTGTGCAATGGTAATCCAACTATTTTTAGGATTCTCAAAGGCTGCAAGTCCCATATAAGTTAATTCTGGATTGATTAAGGATTCGTAGTGTCCAGTTTGACCAGAGACACTTGCCCCACTACGAGATTTAACATAATCGGCTTTTTCCTCATACCATTGATTAATAGCTGTCATAAATCCGTCATAGTTCCAAGCCAAGTTTTCTGCTAGGGAGAAATTTCCTGAAGACCAGGCACTCCAAATATCTTTATTAGATAAACGTTTATGATGCCTGGTTACAGAAGCTTCTGCTGCCCGAACGAAGGCTGTTTTTTCTAGTTCAGTTGACCATTTGATCGGAACATAGCTAGTAACTAGACCTTCATCTGCTGCCTCTTTTCGAATAGCATTGATACGATCTAAGATAGCCTGTTTATCTGGCGTTAAGAAAGTCCCTTCAATCCCAACTAGAGTAGTACCAGAAGAAGTACTAGTGACCTCAGAGTTTAAGATATTGTAGGATTGACCATTGATTGCTTGAGTGGAAACCAGCCTATCATTAGCAGCTACTGATTGTGATGTAACAATTCCTACCCCAAGAAGTGATAGAGCTGAAATCGTTGCAAGTGTGAACTTTTTAGCTTTGGTGTCCATTTCGTGTCCCCCTATTTTTATTTATTGTAAAATAATCAGTTTGTCCTAAAATCTAGACTTTTTTGGACAAACTTGATAAAATGAAAGTGTAATAATAATTGGTCAAAATGCTGGATTTTAGAACCTTTTTTCTAACGAAAACGCTTCTAAAATAGACTGTATTTTCTGTCCAAAAAATCCTAGGTTTTTTGACAAGAACTATGAATTTTTTATCCAATTATGAAAGGTGCTTTTTGATACTCCTAAGATGTCTGCACCTTCTCGTAAGGTTATTTCTTTTTTCTTATATTGAGCTATCACATCAGGGAAATTATTCGGGACAACCAATTTTGGTCTACCGAATTTCTTCCCTTTTTTCTGTGCTTCCCGTATTCCTTCCATTTGTCTTTGTTTGATTTGTTCTCTTTCAAACTGTGCCACATAAGATAGGACTTGTAAAACGATATCGGAGATTAGTTTTCCTGTGATATTATCATTGCTATTCTTTGTATTTAATAAGGGGAAATCTAAAACAGTTATATTTACTTTCTTTTTCTTAGTAATTGCTTGCCATTGTTCTAAAATTTCATCATAGTTTCTTCCCAACCTATCAATTGATTTAATAACCAATTCATCATTCTCTTTCAAGGTAGCTAATAATTTTTGATATTCCATTCTGTCAAAATCTTTTCCTGAAACGTAATCAATAAAAATATTTTCTTTTGATAATTTGTTTTCTACTAAGGCTGAAAATTGCCTATCAATATTTTGTTCTTTTGTAGATACTCGAACATAACCGTAACGCATAAAAACTCTCCTTTTTACACTTATTGTAAAATATAAAAAAGGGCAAAATGCCCTCAAGGAGTAGTGTATTCAACTTCTAGCAATTATATATTAGTTCAAACTGGTTCATCAAGCCTTAAAAGTATGTAAAAAATCACAAACTAAGACCTTCTTCATTCCTTTTCTTCAACTTTCCTAATTTCTATGCCTATTTTTTATCAAAAATACATGTAAAACTCCAAATGATGCAAATAGACACTTCAACTGTACTTTTCAGCAAAAAAATAGGCAGAACAAGCGTCCTACCTACTAAAAATATGCTATTGAAAGGAAAATGATTTTTTACTGACACCCTAGGCAAGCTTGGAACAAATAAATCATTGATAGTAACATTTGTGACATCCTATTTATTACTACAATTTCCAATGTCCCTGCTATTTCTAAGCCACCTCTGGTATGATCTATTCATAGTCAGAATAGATAACACCGTTCTAAATTACGATTCATAGTTACTCCTTTTTTTGATTCGTTACTACAAGACTCCTATTTACCTGATAAGAGGAGAGATGGTCCTCTTTACATGTGCAAGATAATTTTGAATCAGATTCATCATTTATCGTTCTGATTATTTTTTGACAAATTTTTCTGTTTTCTTCTCCGAAGACTTTAAAAATTTTTTTCTAATTAAATCATCCATATAAGGACCAAATATACCAACTACTAAACCAATAATAAAACTTTTAAAATCCATAATTACCACCAACATGTCGCTGCATATGCCACACCTCCAAGTATAGCTCCTCCCGCAGCACCAGTTGCTGCACCTTGCCATGTTCCTGTTTTAATTCCTAGCTGAAGACCTCGTGCTGCTCCTCCTCCAACACCTGCTTTGGCAAAATCTCCCCAATTGCATCCGCCACCTTCAAGGCAAGCAAGCATCTCAGTATCCATAAGTTCAAATTGTGACATCGTTTTTGTATTTATAACGAATACCTCTTTTTTATTTTTAATATTTGTCTTGTTACAAACTTGATAAGTTTGGTATAGCAGTGTTTATTAAATTGTTTCATCCAAATCTTGAATTACTGAAATAATCATTCCCTGTATTCCTCTTATTTATCTATTCGAAAACGAATTCAAAAATATAATATATGATATTCATTTTAATAAACTATATTAATAAAATGCATTGTAAACATTTCGCCCAAATGATCTACCAGCATTATAGATACCACCGAAAAATCTTCCCGTACTATCAATCACTTTGTGGACATCGATGTTAATATTACCTCTCCATGACACTCGACCACCCTCTACTGTTGCCAAATCTTTTTCTGTAAGACTTGTAAATTTTTCTTCAATTTTTATCATATTCATTATGTCTGTTCCTCTTTATCTATAATTTTTTATTAAAACAAATAATTGTAAATTGTTTCGCCAAACTTCTGCCCCGCCCAATAAACCGGTCCTAAAAGTAATGTCCCTAAAGCATAAATCCCAACTACTCCAACTATGAAAATGAATACTTTTACAGGAATTGACTGCAAACTGTAAAAATTCTCTACCCTAGTAATCCAACTTTCTATTATGCGTTCCATTAGCGCTCATCCTTCCCTGTTAACGTCCACGACGCTTAGCATGTGCTCCTGAAGCACCATCTACCGCACCCAATAAAAATGTTCCTGCAATTGCGACTCCTCCAACTACTACCAGACCAAATAGCAAGCCTCCTTCTACATCGGCCAATTCCTCATGACTCATTACATGAAAATTATTTTCCATATTTTTAATTTGTTCCATCTTATTCTCCTTTTTTGATTCTTAACAATTGAAAAAGGTAGTTATTTGTATTTCCTTTTTCATATATTCTGTTCATTGTTGTAGGTAAGCTTCACTCTCTAAATATTATCTTAGAATCCAAATAATGCACGACGTAAAATGAACCCCACCATTAAACCATGTTGGTAACTTGCCTCACTACCACCCACCAGCAAGGCTAAGTCGCTTTCCTTTAATACTTCAATAGTATACTTATCATTCATTTCATTCATCTCTTATCCTCCTAAAAACCAAAACCTCTACGAAATCCAATGTACCAATCTGCAAGGGTCTTCACCCAATTTTCTCCACCTTGAATATCGGTCAATTCTTCCGAAGTTAGCTCAACAAATCCGTAATAATGTTCTTTCATTATTTTATTCCTTTCTTTTTCTTCTCACTTATCTATTCGAAAAAAATTTCAAAAATGTACAACTAAATTAAATTTTATTTAAAAAATAGCTCAGTGAACCATGGGTAGAACATTGATATAAACATAAACCAGGCTCCTTTCTTTTCCCTCTCACTTATCTATTCGAAAAAAATTTCGAAAATGTACAACTAAATTAAATTTATTTGAAAAATAATTTAATGTACCATGAATAGAAAATTGGTAGATACATGAAGCAAACTCCTTTCTTTTTCCTCTTACTTATCTATTCGAAAAAAAATTTCGAAAATGTACAACTAAATCAAATTTTATTTGAAAAATAATTTAGTAAACCATGAATAGAAAATTGGTAGATACATGAAGCAAACTCCTTTCTTTTTCCTCTTACTTATCTATTCGAAAAAGAAGTCGAAAATGTACAACTAAATTAAATTTTATTTAAAAAATAATTTAATGAACCACGGATACAAGATTGGTAGATACATAAAGCAAACTCCTTCCTTTTCCTCTTACTTATCTATTCGAAAAAGAAGTCAAAAAATAAGAATATCAGAAAATTTTCCGATATTCTTATTGATAAACTCATTCAAATCTAACAGATACTAGACATTAAGATGTTTTTTAAGTGTTCTTCTGGCTGTTCGCGATACGGGGAAGTGCAAGCCTTCTAACAAGGTCACTTCTGTGGCAGTCATCTCTTCAATGGCCTGTAAACTGACTAACGTATTGCGATTGGCATAGACAAAGTAATCTTTTTCAGCCTTGGCAGCAATATCCTTGAGACTGCCATAAATGGTCTTGATAGAATGATTGGCATAATAGACCTTGATACGATGAGATTCCACTGAGGTTTCAAAGGCTAAAATCTCATGGTAGGGCAGAGTAAAGCCCCGTCTTCCCTCAAAACTATAGGTGAAGAGACGCATATTTTCCCTCTTATCTACTGCCAGTACATAGTCCAGACAGCGCTCCAGCTGATGACGGTAATCCTCCTCAGGCTGATCCTTGGAAATAAAATCCAAGGCAGACAAGTGATAGCGAAAAGCTAGAGGCAAGGCCTCCGAGTGCGTGGACACAAAGACAATGCTTGTAAAGGGATCTCGCTCCCGAACCTGTTGAGCAACCTGAAAGCCCCGTTCACGCTCTCCATCAATCTCTAAATCTAATAAATAGAGCTGGTAATGGTCAAAATACTGAGAATACTTTTCAACTTCCCCATAGTTTTTGGCAATATCAATTTCCAATCTCAAATTGCGAGAGCGACCGATATCTAGCAAAGTCTGCTCTATCCGTCCCTGCTGAACTCTATCGTCTTCCAAAACTAAAATTCTCATTCCTCTCCCCCTCGTTTCTCATCCTTAAATGGTAATTCTAAATCTTGTCTAAAAGTCGTCTCTCCTAGCTGGGTATCTAAGTTTAAATCATAATGAAAAACCATATCCTCCAAGGTCGCTAAACCCAGTCCACTGTGGTTTCCCTTGGTAGAGTAACCCTTTTGACTGAGAATGATGGGATTCAGTTCTTCTTTCTTACGAGTGTTTTCAATGATAAAACGGACACTCCTATCACCTGCCAATAAAGCAACCCGAATCTGCGGATTTTCCGCCTCACTGGCTGCCTCTAAGGCATTTGTCGTGAGGATAGAGAGGATACGGATAGCCTCCAACATCGGCAAATCCAGCTCTTCGACAACCCCCACCGTCTCCAAACTAAAATGAATTCCCTGATTATCTGCCACAATCATAGCTTTTGCCAAGGTATTGCGAATGGCTATATCATGGATATTATGAAGATTAAAGGCCGTGTAATCTGCCTTCCTCAGCTTTTCATTTGTCTTTAAAAAGACATCTTGATAAATGGTAGACACCTCAGCCATATCTTGATTCGCTATGGCAGGCTCCATGCTAGCGACAATCCCTGCAAAATCATGACGGAAACCTCGAACCTCATCATAGAGATGACCCAACTTATCCACCATCCCTTGCAAGGAACGATTTTCTTCTTCCTGTCTCTGAATGGTCTGCTCATCACGATAAACCTGCTCTAAGTGTCTGATATAAAAGAGCCAGGAGAAAAAGAGAATGAAAATCAGGAGAGAAATGGTCGTGTCAAAGCGAACGTAAAAAGAACTATTTCTATTGGTCATGAACGAAGAGAATATCCTAAATCCAGTCAGAGGTAGGATAATGAAAAAGCTCTTACGATAGTGGGTTTTAAAAGTATCTGAAAAGAATAAATCCAAATCCAAAGACCAACGCTTCATAATTTTACAACATAGAAAGATTGATAATAAATCAAATATAGATATATATAAAGTAGAAAACGAATCTACGAAACAACAATGCTCACCAGATAATACACGAATCCAAATTGTCAAAAATAAATAACGAATACTTTGAAAGAAGAGAAAAAGATACAGAGAAAGAAAAAGAGATTCCCCTTTTCCCTTGTGCAATACTAATAAAAAAATACAGTAAAAGTAGATAAGAACTCCTATATGAAATAATTCTCCAAATGTTTGACGAGCAGATAAACTAATTAAAAATATAAGTATCCAATAACGTTTTTTATAAAATTCTGGGGAAATTTGAGCGCCCAAATAAATAGTAGGAACTATGGTTGAAACGACTACCAACAGTAGATATATCACAGAAAATAAGAATTCTAAAATAAGCATAAATAAATCTAATCTCTAACTAATACTGTGAATTTAAGCAACGTGTCTACCCGTACCAAATAATTTATTGCACCATTTTACAGTATCTTCAAAAATCCCTCCACCATTCACTTCCTCCAAAACCTCTGGGGTTAACTCTTCAAATTGTTCCAATTCTACAAATGTGTTTTTCATTTCCATGACAGACTCCTTTTCATTATTTTATAGATAACTCTATCCCCTGCTCCATCTACAAAAGGCTTTAGTTTCCTTTTAAAATACAAGAAATCTAAAGCCTCCTGAAAATGGTATATTGGTTAGAGCGTTAACGATTAGTTGTGAAGATGTTATTTTTATTTAACCACAACCACTTTATAATATTCGTTTGAGTGTGGAGATTCAATCTTAATTTTTTCACCATATAAACCATCGATTTCTTTATCCAGATAATCTGAAACTCCTGATGGCAAGCGTTTCATCTTAAGAATTTCACCAGATTGATCCGCATAGGCTAGGATGTGATAGTGGGTTGTAGCCATACCATCATCAATCAATACAAAGTAACCTGTTTTGAGCTTACCTTGCTCATTTTCTAAATAGTATAGTTTATTGTTATTGATTGTAAAGTGGGTAGCTCCAAGACGAAGTCGTGCACCTGGATTTTCTAAATAGACATCATTGCCAACTTTTTTAATCTCTGAATAGGTTGTCATTGCTGGGATATTAACCACACGATGTCCATTTTCATCAAAGTAGTAGCGATTTGGTAAGTTTTGGAAGTTCTGTACAACTGCCTTAGGATCAATTTCTTGTCCTTCTTCTTTATTATCCACTAAAGCTAAGGTAGTATTTGCAACCTCATCTCCATATTTATTAGAAAACTTCTTGAACTCTGGTCTGATATACCAAGCATTTTTTTCAATAATAACATCGTCACCTTTAGCATTTAGCAAATATTCTTGCCCATCTCCAAGTTTGACAATATCATGAATATTGTATCCAGCATCTTTTCTATTTGCTAGATAGCCATCCTTACCAATGACATAACTTTCCCCATCACTGGCTGGAACAGCTCTATCTGCGACCATAGCACCTGATTTTTCAAAGTAAGACCATTTACCATCTATGAACTCCCAACCTGTCATCATAGAACCACTAAAATGAAGATAGTACCATGTAGACCCTTCTTTGTACCAACCTGTACGCATGGCGCCACTACTTGCGAGCGAATACCATGTGTTACCTTCCTTGTACCAGCCAGTACGCATAGCTCCACTATCTGCTAGTGAATACCATGTATCACCGTCTTTGAGCCATCCTGTCTGCATTTTACCAGTGCTGTCGAAGTGATACCATGAGCCAGCATTTTGTACCCATTTATCCTTAGCTAGACTGCCATCTTGAGAAAGATTCCAGTCAGCACCATTTTTAACCCAAGTATCTGCAGCCTGTGCTTGGTTGATAGATAAAAGCAAACCAGCACCTACAAGCAAACCAAGTGTAAGTAGTTTAGATTTTTTCATAGCCATTTCCTCCTTTATTGAATAGCTATAAGAGGGCTTCCCCTCTTTATTTAGCTATATTCTAATACTTTTCATTGTCAAAGTCAATAATATTGTGAAAAATTAGACAATATTACCAATATCTACGAATTGTATTTTGAGTAATACCGTATTGATTCATATAAGAAACATATTGACCTGGATATGGAGCATGAACTACCTTTCCACCACCAACATAAATACCTACGTGGTCATTTGTCTCTTCACTATTATACAAAATCAAATCTCCAGCTTGTTGAGAACCATTACTTACATAACTTCCTCCTGTTGCTTGACCATAGGTTACTCTAGGAATACTAATATCAAACTTAGCATGAATAGCCATCGTAAATCCTGAACAATCTACGCCACTATTCAAATCTGCCCCACCCCAAACATATGGAATTCTTCCTACAAATGTCTCTGCGTATTCACCAAGAGCTTGCCCACGATTTTCTACCCATACACCACTGTCTCTAAAGAAGTATGGTGTACCATTCACACGTTGATAACCAGTTACCATAGCACCACTAGCAGATAAGTAGTAATAATTACCATCAGGTTGAATCCAAGTATTTTCTTTCATCCATCCTTGGTCATCAAAATAGTACCACTTGCCATCTAATTGTTCCCAATTTTTAGCATACCCACCTGAACCGTATTTAAACCACCATTTACCATTGGTTTGCATCCATGTTCCTTTCGGATCACGATATTGATTGAAAGCTTTCTTCTCTTGATTTCCCTCTGCTTGGGTTTCTTTATCTTCAAAACCAATCAATTTTACTTGATCAGCTTCTTCAGCTTTTATCTTGCCTTGATTAACTAATTGAGCAATCGCTTCTTTCTCACTTGCTGATGGGGAATCAGCATAGGCTACCGTAGTATTTGCTAGGAGAACGCCTCCTGCAAGAACTAACAAACTAGAATAAAGATATTTTTTCATCATAAAAATCCTTTCTTTTTCTCCTTTTTGGAGATTGATTTTTTCTGACTTTATTATATCCCTTATTTCTCCTCAGATTTCTACTGTCCCTAGAAAGACTAAATCTGTTCCTAAACGGTCACTTATACTCAATGAAAATCAAAGAGCAAACTAGGAAGCTAGCCGCAGGTTGCTCAAAACACTGTTTTGAGGTGGCAGATAGAGCTGACGTGGTTTGAAGAGATTTTCGAATAGTATTAAGCCAAATAAAAAATTCCAAAGCAAATGCCTTGGAACTCCGATTGCTATTTTCCTTGAATGATTTTAACCACATCTCCTACACTTTGGAGTTGGTCAATTTCCTCATCGCTGATTTCGATATTAAATTCATCTTCCAGCGTCAAGATAAACTCCATCAAGTCAACTGAGTCAGCATCCAAGTCGTCTTTCAGACTCAAGGATTCTGTCACGACAAAGCCCTCTCCCTGTCGCTCTTGGATAATGGTCACAATACGGTCAAAAATTTCTTTTTCTGTCATCTCTTTTATTCTCCTGAAAATTCACGCGCAGTCTGGGCAACTACGTCTGTTTCTAGCATAGTACGAATCTGGCGAATCGTACTATACACAGCCTTGGCATCACTTGAGCCATGAGTCTTGACAACCGGTGCCTTAACACCAAACAAGACTGCTCCACCAACATCTGAATAGTTGAGTTGCTTTTTCAAACCTCTAAGGCTATCCTTGAGAAGAAGAGCACCTAGTTTCGCTCGAAGACCACCACCTGTGATAGCTGTCTTAAGCAAGCCCATGATACCCATGGCTGTCCCTTCAATAGATTTGAGCACAGCGTTTCCCGTGAAACCATCTGCCACAACAACATCCGCAACGCCATTCATCAAATCACGCGCTTCCACGTTTCCGACAAAATTCAAGCTTTCATCAGCTGCTAGCAAGGCGTAGGTTTCCTTACGAAGGGGATCACCCTTGCTGCTTTCTGTTCCATTGTTGAGCAAACCAACACGTGGTTTCGAAATCCCACGAACATTTTTCGCATAAAAGGAACCCAAAACAGCGTATTGGTGCAGATGATGGGCTGTATTTTCCGCATTGGCTCCAAGGTCTAGCATGTCAAAGCCTTTGCCATCAATGGTCGGTAAGGTCGACATGAGTCCAGGACGGTCGATATTCTTGATACGACCTACAATGAAGAATCCTGCAGCCAACAAGGCACCTGTATTCCCAGCCGAGAGGACAGCGTCTGCCTCTCCTTCTTTGACTGCCTTAGCCGCTAATACCATACTGGCATTTTTCTTCTTACGAATAGCTTTTGTAGGTTCATCATCAAAATCAATCTTCTCATCCGTATGGATAATGCTGACACGTTCTGTCGCTGTTAGATATTGCTTGATTTTGCTTTCGTCTCCATAGAGTTGAACCTCAATATCTGAAAAGTTAGCCAGGGCTTGATTGACACCCTCAACGATAGCTTGAGGTGCATAATCGCCCCCCATAGCATCTACTGCGATTTTTTTCATTTGTCTTCCTCTTTTAGTAATTGTCCCCAGTCTGCTAGGGAATCAATAAATTTCTTTGATTTTAGGTGAATTCCAACATACTCTTCGTAGATTTGGTCTATAAACTTGCGCAAGTCTTGCTTGATTTCGGGCTTGAGCGAAATGGTCTCCAAGGTCTCAAAATCAATGGCTTGAAATTGATTGAGTAGATAAGGGATATTGGGATTGAGATGGCAACGTCTCTCATCTTCATGATAATGCTCTGGGCAGAGGCAGGCTCCATATTTGAAAGAAAAGTCAAAAGCCTGACCGATCCGATGGCAAAAGACACACTCATTAAAATTAATGCTAATCCCAAATCGGGTCAAGATTTGAATTTCAAAAATATTGGTCAAAACCTGATAATCCAAACCCTCTTCCATCAACTCCAAAGTCTTTTGCAAAAAAGTAAACAAGGGAGCATCCTGCTGGTTATCCTGCAAACTAGCATCTGCAAGAGCAGCCACATAGGTCGCATAGGCCATGACAAAGAGATCACTATTAATCTTGGGAAAGGTCATCACCTCATGGTAGTCCTCGATATAGCTGAGCCCATCATCATTGATTCGTAAGAGAAATCGCGCCAACACCAAGGGTTGAATAACCGGAGCTAGTTTGGACTGACCAGCGTGTTTGACGAAAAACATGCGCTTGCCAGCCTGCTCGGTAAAAATCTTGACTAACTTGTCATCCTCACGAAAATTACGATTGTAGAGCACCAAGCCTTGACTCGTGATAGACTGAATCATGCTTCTCTCATGTACTCCTCAAGTCGTTTCATGGCTTCTTTGATAGTCTCCATGCTAGCTGCATAAGATAGGCGAACATAGCCTTCTCCGTAGCGTCCAAAGGCGGCACCAGGGATAAAGGCAACTGCCTTCTTCTGAGCAAAATCCTTCAGAAAAGCAAAGGAATCTTGATTGTAGCCAGCAGGAATCTTAGCAAAGATATAGAAGGCACCGTCTGGTTTAATAATCTCAAAACCAAGAGCAGTCATTTTCTCGATAATATAATCACGACGCTGGATGTACTCCTTCTTCATAGGCTCCGCGTCGTTTTTACCCGCCGTCAAAGCCTCCACCGCAGCATGTTGAGCCATAGTGTTTGCGGCAGTTACCAAGTACTGGTGACTCTTGATTAACTGAGCTGTAAAGGCCACAGGAGCAAAGATAAAGCCTAAACGCCAACCTGTCATAGCATGAGACTTAGATAAACCATTGATAATAATAGCCTGATCTCTCAGCATAGTTCCCAAAGATACATGGGCTTCGCCTGTATAGGTTAATTCTGAGTAAACCTCATCACAGACAACGAAAATCTCATACTTGCGTAAAACGTCCGCCAAGGCTTCCAACTGCTCCCGACTATAGGTAATTCCTGTCGGATTGGCTGGATAGTTGAGAATGACCGCCTTGAGCTTGTCGCCTTGCTCCAAAATGGCCTTTTCCAACATCTCAGGAGTCAAGACAAAACCATTTTCAGTCGTATCAATCTCGACAACCTCTGCCCCAACTAGATTGACAATCGGCTCATAACCTGGATAGGCAGGAGCTGGCAAGAGCACCTTATCTCCCTCTTCCAAAATAGCTGTCAAAGTAGCCGATAAAGCCTCTGTCGCCCCAATTGTAACCAAGATCTCATTTTCAGGATTATAATCTAGCTGGTATTTTTCTTTTACAAAATCACTGGCTGCCTGACGTAATGTTAACAGACCACTCATCCCTGTATAGTAGGATTGGTTCTGGTCGATGGCCCGCTTAGCCGCTTCCTTAACATGATCTGGCGTTGTAAAATCAGGTTCCCCCAAGGTCAAACGCAGGACCCCAGGAATCTCCGAAATAGCCTGGTCAAACTGGCGAATCAACGAAACTTGAATCTTATCTAATTGTTTATTAAAGCGCTTAGTTAAGTCCATAGATACCTCCTACTCTCAAAACGTATCTCTATTATACTACAAAAGCCCCCCGACCGCAAAAATACATTAGAGAATAACGCTAGCATGACAAATTGAAGTATGTTAAAATGGATTTGTCGCAACTCCACTAACGAACTTAGTTTGGAGGTGAGTTTTTGCTAATCTTCGTTACAGTTATTCTAGCACCATTACTGATTACTATTACCGGTAATGTCATTTCTGAGTGGATAGTCAGAAAGTGGTTAGATAAGCGCGACAAAAAAATATAACCTGAGTTTAGTTTTAATGTAACTGGACAAAAAGAAATACCAGAGGTGGAGCTCTGGTATTTTTGTTTTTGCCAAGACTTCGTTACAGTTCTTGTAGGATTATTATTACATAATTAGCACTACTTGTCAAATAATTGTTAGCTCCACTTTCTATTTGACTTTTCCTGTTTTTATGTCTACAATGGTAAAAGATTTTATTTGGAGGTTTTTATGTCATTTCTATCAAAAAATGGAGCAGGTATCTTGGCCTGCCTTCTCATTTCTATCGTATCTTGGTACTTAGGAGGATTCTTCCCTGTCATTGGCGCGCCCGTTTTTGCCATTTTCATGGGAATGCTCCTACATCCCTTTCTCTCGTCTTATACACAACTGGATGCGGGATTGACCTTTAGTTCCAAGAAATTGCTCCAGTATGCCGTTGTCTTGCTTGGTTTTGGTCTCAATATCTCGCAGGTCTTCGCAGTTGGCCAATCTTCACTCCCTGTCATCCTGTCCACTATCTCAATAGCTCTGATTATTGCCTACTTCTTCCAGCGCTTCTTTGCACTGGATACAAAACTGGCTACCTTGGTTGGAGTAGGTTCTTCAATCTGTGGTGGCTCTGCCATTGCAGCGACAGCGCCCGTTATTGATGCTAAGGAAAAGGAAGTAGCCCAATCCATTTCCGTTATCTTTTTCTTCAATGTCTTGGCTGCGCTCATCTTTCCAACCCTCGGCACCTGGCTTCATCTATCCAATGAAGGCTTCGCCCTCTTTGCAGGGACTGCGGTCAACGACACTTCCTCTGTAACGGCTGCCGCCAGCGCTTGGGACAGCCTTTACCAAAGCAATACCCTCGAGTCTGCAACCATTGTTAAACTCACACGTACTTTGGCCATTATCCCTATCACGCTCTTTCTATCCTACTGGCAAAGTCGCCAACAAGAAAACAAGCAAAGCCTACAACTGAAAAAAGTCTTCCCACTTTTTATCCTTTACTTTATCCTTGCCTCTCTCCTCACTACACTACTCACCTCTCTAGGTGTGTCTAGTAGTTTCTTTACCCCTCTCAAAGAACTCTCTAAATTCCTTATTGTCATGGCCATGAGTGCTATCGGGCTCAAAACCAATCTGGTAGCTATGGTCAAATCCAGCGGAAAATCCATTGTTCTCGGAGCCATCTGCTGGATTGCCATCATCCTCACTAGTCTTGGTGTGCAGACCCTTATCGGCATTTTCTAACACTCTTCGAAAATCTCTTCAAACCACGTCAACGTCGCCTTGCTGTAGGTATGGTTACTGACTTCGTCAGTTCTATCCACAACCCCAAAACTGTGTTTTGAGCAGCCTGCGGCTAGTTTGCTCTTTGATTTTCATTGAGTATAACACAAAAGGTAGCCCATCAGCTACCTTTTTCTTATGCTTCCTTAATCAAGCGAGTATGTTCTCTTTTGATGCAGCGATTCATCACGATGTCATCGCATCCACCAGCACGCAAGATCTCTTCCGCTTCTAGATTTTCAAGTCCTAGCTGTGCCCAAAAAATCTTGGCATCAGCTTTGAGAAAATCACGCGCCATATCTGGCAAAAACTCACTGCGACGGTAAACATTGACAATATCTACAGGAAAAGGAATCTCTGCTAGACTAGCATAAGCCTTTTCACCCAATATTTCGCCACCTGCCGCCTTGGGATTGACTGGAATAATTTTATAACCCCGAGCCTGCATTTCCTTGGTCACTCGGTTGCTAGTTGTTTCCTCGCGGTCTGATAAACCCACTACAGCAAGGGTTTTACTCATTGTTAGATACTGACGAATCACGCCATCACTTGGATTGATAAATTCTTGACTCATAGAAATCCTCCTTTTTCATCAGTATAGCACATTTTGAAAAGGCTTGCATAATTCTACTACAAAAAAGGAGGACTAGCCCCCTTTTTATTTAGCCTCGTACCAGGTTGCCCCTTCATTCTCATCTGCGATGAGGGGAACACTGAGTTGAATGGCTTCTTCCATGGTTTGTTTGACCAATCTTTTCATCTCTGCCAATTCAGATTTAGGAACTTCAAGGACGATTTCATCGTGCACTTGTAACAGCATCTTAGTCTGATAAGCACCGGCAACCAAGGCTTTATCCAGCTGAATCATAGCAATCTTGAGAATATCTGCTGCCGAACCCTGGATAGGTGAGTTGATAGCCGTCCTCTCTGCGAAACCACGAATGTTAAAGTTACGCGAATTGATATCTGGCAACTCACGACGACGCTTGAAGAGGGTCTCCACATAGCCCTTATCACGCGCCTCACGCACCACTTCATCCATGTAGTTTTTGATGCCTGGGAAGCGTTCAAAGTAGGTATCAATGTAGGCTTTGGCTTCCTTACGGCTGATGCCCAGATTATTAGACAAACCAAAGTCTGAAATTCCATAAACCACTCCAAAGTTGACAGCCTTGGCATTGCGACGATCGTTTGCAGTCACATCCTCAGGACGTTCAATGCCAAAGACCCTCATGGCTGTCGAAGTATGGATGTCCGCTCCTTCTTGGAAGGCCTTAATCAAGTGCTCATCCTTAGAAATATGCGCCAAAACACGCAATTCAATCTGTGAATAATCAGAACTCAGAAGAACACTATCATCCCACTCTGGCACAAAAGCCTTGCGAATGAGACGGCCCTGCTCCAAACGCACAGGGATATTTTGCAAGTTTGGATCCACACTAGACAGACGCCCAGTCTGGGTCAAATCCTGCACATAACGAGTATGAATCTTGCCATCAGCCAAAATCCAGTCCTGCAAGCCAATTACATAAGTAGACTGAATCTTGGCAATCTGACGGTAGTCTAGGATTTTCTTAACAATCGGAGCAATAGGAGCCAGGCGCTCTAAGACATCCACCGCAGTCGAATAACCTGTTTTGGTTTTCTTAGTGTATTCTAGAGGAAGTCCCAATTTTTCAAAGAGAAGTACGCCCAACTGCTTAGGCGAGTTGATATTAAACTCCTCACCAGCCAGTTCGTAAATCTCCTGAGTTAGTTTTTCAATGACAAGCTCATTTTCAGCCTGCATCTCAAGCAAGGTTTCTTTTTTAACCTTAATCCCAGCGATTTCCATCTTGGCAAGGACAAAGGCCAGAGGTTGCTCTATATCATAAAGAAGCTCTAACTGCCCATTTTCGCTAAGTTTTTCAAGCAAAACAGGCTCTGTTTCGACCAACACAGCAAGCTTACGAGCCAAATGTTCCAAGAATTTCTCGCGTCCAGGAATGGCCTTCTTGACTCCCTTACCATAGAAAGTCTCATCATCAACCAAATAAGTCTGACCATAAAGACTAGCGATGGTCGCAATTTCATTGTCCTCCACAGTCGAAAGGAGATATTTAGCCAAACGGCTGTCAAAAGCAGGCGCCTGCAAATCAATACCCAAACGATTCAAGAGAACTTTAGCCTTCTTAAAGTCATAAACTCTCAGAGGTGTTTTTTCTAGAAAATCCTTAAAAATAGGCTCTTGCAAAAGCTCAAGCTTGTCTGTGGCATAGAGCTTATCTCCACAAGACCAAGCAAAACCAACCAAATCATCCGTATGGTAATTCTCACCAAAAAGCTCAAAATGGAAGATAGACTCTTCAGTCAGCATATCTTGACTGACTTGGTCACCGATAGTAAAGTCCAAACTCTCAGCCACATTAGCTGACGACACATTTAAAGCCTGCTTGAGCTGTTTGAAACCCATTTCATCGTAGAATTTCCCAAGATTTTCCACATCTGGACCACTATAGACCAAATCCTCCAAACCAATCTCAATCGGTGCCTTGGTATCAATGGTCGCTAGTGTTTTCGACAAAAAGGCCTGTTCCTTATCATTGATGAGATTTTCCTTCATCTTAGAAGCCTTCATCCCATCGATATTTTCATAAATACCTTCAAGCGAACCATGCTCCAGCAAGAGCTTGATACCCGTCTTTTCACCGATTTTGGTCACCCCAGGGATATTATCCGACTTATCTCCCATGAGCGCCTTGAGATCGATAAACTGAGTCGGTGTAATGCCCATCTTTTCCATAAGATATTCTGGCGTAAAGGCCTCAAACTCAGCCACACCTTTCTTGGAAATCTCAACCACCGTATGCTCATCCGTCAGCTGAATCAAGTCCTTGTCCCCACTGACAATGGTAATATCAAAACCATCCTGCTCAGCTAGTTTATCCAGCGTCCCAATGATGTCATCCGCCTCATACTGAGCCAACTCATAGTGACGAATCCCCATATGATCCAGCAACTCACGAATAAAAGGAAATTGCTCACGAAACTCATCAGGAGTCTTAGCCCGACCACCCTTATAGTCCGCATACATCTCTGTCCGGAAGGTCGTCTTTCCCGCATCAAAGGCTACTAAAATATGACTAGGTTCAACTCGCTCCAACAAATGACTCAACATCAACTGAAAGCCATAAATGGCATTGGTATGCAAACCAGCCGCATTCTTAAAACGGTCCAACTGCTGATAGAGCGCAAAAAACGCCCGAAAAGCAACAGAAGACCCATCAATCAATAATAATTTTTTCTTATCCATACACCCATTATAAAGGAAAGCACCAAAAAATACCATTGGGAAGAGCTAGAACAAGTATTTTTCACACTTTTCCGAATAAATAGATAGAGCCAGAGAATCTAGTAAACCTAGATTTAAAAATGTGCTATAATGAAAGGAGAAGAAATATGACTGTACGTCATCCGGGCATCAGTCCAACCAATGACTTGGTAGCTAAGAAAATCTTTAGCAATCCAGAAATCACTTGTCAATTTATTCGCGATATGCTGGATCTGCCAGCCAAAAATGTAACCATTTTGGAGGGAAGCAATATTCACGTCTTGCCTTCCATGCCGTACTCGGCCCAGGATTTTTACACTAGTATAGATGTTTTAGCTGAACTAGATAATGGAACCCAAGTAATCATTGAAATTCAAGTTCATCATCAGAATTTTTTCATCAATCGCCTGTGGACTTACCTGTGTAGTCAGGTCAATCAAAATCTCGAAAAAATTCGCCAACAAGAAGGCAATACTCACCAGAGCTATAAACACATCGCACCAGTATATGCTATTGCTATCGTAGATAGTAATTACTTCCAAGATGACTTGGCTTTCCATAGCTTTAGTATGCGCGAGGACACGACAGGTGAGGCTTTAACAATTACAAACAATGGACAAGAAAACCATCTAGTCAAGATGGCATTCTTGGAATTAAAAAAATATAGAGAAACCAGCAAAGACGAGGTTCGCAAGCCGTGGTTGGAGTTTTTCGGGAATAAACCCTTTACCCAAGAACCTGAGCGAGCTATCAGCCAAGCAGACCAACTGCTGGACTACAAGAGCTGGTCTGAGGAGGACAGGAAGATGTTTAGTCAACTACGTATGCGTGAAGAACAGGCATTGTTAGCGCAGGACTATGCCTTGGAAACAGCTAGGGCGGAAGGTATTGAACAAGGTTTAGAGCGTGGCCTTGAACGAGGACGAGCAGAAGGAATTGAACAAGGCCTAGAGCGAGGTCTTGAACGTGGTCGTGCGGAGGGGCTTGAACAGGGATTAAAAGTAGGTTTAGTAAATCTAGTCCGCCAAGGTCTCCTGACTTCCGAGGTTGCCAGCCAGCAATTGGGCATGACCGTCGCTGAGTTTGAGGCACTGTTATAAGATTATACAATCACTAATAACATAAAAGCGAACAAGAATGAAATATTGTCTTGTTCACTTTTTATTTTCTACTGTCCAACAAAGCCCTCACGCGATTATATACCACAAAAAAACAGGAGATTTCTCTCCTGTCATGATTCAACTATCTAAAATTAAACCCATTCACCGTTTCCGTTTACAGTGTAACCATTTACAGTAGTATTTACTGCAAGGGCACCTGAACCGTCAACATAGTACCATTTGTCTGAAACTTTAAACCATTGACTTACTTTCATAGCCCCTGATGCTTCAAGATAGTACCATGTACCATT
>NZ_VMLY01000016.1:0-78183 GCF_013276905.1 Streptococcus sp. 3109
AGAATCCCCTCACACAGCAAGCCGAGACTGGATAAGGCAACCGAAATCAAACGGTAGCGATCACCTGGCATAGGAATAGCACAAAAGACAGCTATGAGGAAACCTGCCACGATTTCTGTTATTTTTAATACCTTATAGCGTCTACGATGTTGAACGCTTTTCTTTAAAAAATGAGCTATCTGTACGTCTAATCGCTCTGTCAAGTACATTTCTTCTGGCGTCATGTTCGTAACCCCTTTCATTTACTTTGATAATCATAGTATAACATATTTGAATATCAAAGTATAGTAAAAACTGGACTATAGCTTATTATAAAATCCAAATATGAAATATTTGTGAAATAAGGGAAAAATATCACAAAAAGGATGGAACAAAAAGTTTCAAAATGATAAAAGCGCATAATACCTTGCCTTAAAAAGCTTGATATTATGCGTTTTATCAGAGAAAGATTTTCTGAATGTTCACCTCAAATTGAGTTTTTCCAACATTCTATCAATCACTATTCTAGCCGGCTTCTGACTAGTCTAGGCTTTACTTATCTTAACTGAGCAAGAATAGCTTTGAGTTTCTCAATCAACTCATCTTCTGTGTGGTCAGACTCTTTCTCATTGGCTAGGAAAGCAACTGCTTGAGCGAGAGCTTCTCGTGCTTGGTCGAGAACTTTGGCATCTACATTTGTAAGGTCGCTTTCTTGCAGAACCTTAGTCAATTCCTTGGTCAATTTCTTGAGTTCTGACTCTTTCTTACGACGAGCGATGAGGAAGAGAAGGAGACCAAGAAGGGCTAGCAGGCTGCCAATCATCGTACCGTATGGAAGATGACCTTGCTCTTTCCTTATTTCTTTCGTTTCTTCTTCATCCTTAGTTGCTTGCTTGCCTTTCAAGGATTCGAGTGCTTCCTTGACCTTAGCAGTCATCTCTTTCAAGCCTGCCTCTGTCAAGTCAGCATTTCTAAGGGCTTCTTGCCCCTCTCCGAGAATGACCTTCGCAGCGTCGATGACAGATTGATCAATACCATCCAAGTCTTTCAAACGAGTTTCCAAGTCTTGAATCAAATCTCTTAAGACTGATTTATCAACCTGTTTCTCTTGACTCGATTGAGTGCCTCCAGCAAAGGCTACACTTCTACGGCTACGGGCTGGTGGTGTCACACTGTTGTCAGTGTTGCCACCATTATTAGTGTTGCCACCGTTATTAGTGTTGCCACCATTGTTGGTATTACCACCGGTGTTGGTGTTACCACCATTGTTAGTGTTGCCACCGGTGTTAGTGTTGCCACCGTTATTAGTGTTGCCACCATTGTTGGTATTACCACCATTGTTAGTGTCCCCACCGTTATTAGTGTTGCCACCATTGTTGATGTCCCCACCGTTATTAGTGTTGCCACCATTGTTAGTGTTGCCACCATTGTTAGTGTTACCACCATTGTTAGTTTGCACGCTTGGATTGATGTTGTTGATGGCATTTAGTCCATCCTGCTTAGCACTGTCAACGCCTGCTTTATTGCTTGCATTACCAACATTCGTTTTGGCTTTCTCTAAAGCTTGATTTACTTGGTTTGTTGCGATGGCTTTTTCTTCTGTTGTTACGTGTTCAAGACCATTGATCGTTGCTTTCTTCTCTTTAGCTTTCTGCTCTAGCTCAGCTATCGCTTTCTCTTTCCCTACTGGGTTCACTCCGTTTATATTATCCAATCCCCGTTGCAAGGCATCATCCACCTCAACAAAGCTGCTGGCATTGTCAAGCTCACGTGTAGCTTGACGTGCATAGGTATCAACTTTTGCAGTAGCACTATTTTGCTCCACTTGGGATAATTGTTTATTCTTGCTAATAGAGTCGTTTTTTACTCGTCTAGCTTGCTCTATGTCATCCTTGGCACCCTCTTTCGCCTCCTGATATGTTCTGGAATGCCACTGATTGACAAGGAACGTCCATGCACCTTCATTTCCTCTCGTACCTACAGCATAGTCAAGCTTGTTGATATCGTTATTCCCTTGAGTATCGAAAGTTATTTTGTAACTATTGTCACCATTTCCCAGCGAAAAATAATATAAATCCGAACCACTATTATTTATATGTCTAAATTTTTCATTTGATTGCTCTTGCATCGCCTGAGTCTCATTTTTTCTCTCATATGGTTGGTTGCGTCCTGCACCATGACGAGCTAAATCCTCAAAGGTTGCTACTGGTAGGCCGCTCGGACTATGCCTGCTATCGATACCAGTATTACTAACTGTTCCTTTAGTCTGATTTCCAAAGCCTGTTGCAGAGTGTTTTAGAAGGGAAAGTAAATCCCCGGCATTAGAAGATACAGCAGTGGTGCCGCCACCTTTGCGATAAATACTAATACTATCTGTACCTGGCTTGTATGCCTGCCCCGAAGGGATCGTAAACCAAACACCCGTTCCAGGTACTCCTCTATGTCCATTATTTATCTCCAACTCCCAATGGAAACCATCCTTTGTAGGAGTTACTTTTGCAAGAATATAGGTTTTTGCATGATAGACAGGATCGGTCTTTTTGTTTATCAGTCTTCTACTAGAGAAAAACACATAGGTGTATCTATCGTAGGTTTTATCTCCCGACTTACCGTTTTCAATGTAACTTTCATGTCGATCTAAGGGACTTGTCGCCCTTGCAGACCTTCCACTGTAGGTAGCATTACGAAAGTCAGAGTAGCCACCATCACGTGGTTTAGGAGTTACTCCTCCAGCTGTAGTTTCCTCACCATATTTTTCTTCCAGCACTCCTTCGATGAGGTCTCGGGATTTTTTCAGGTCGACTAGGGCAGCGGCAAAATCTTCTTGGCTGATGGTATCACCCTTAGAAAATGCTTCATTAAACTTATCAGCTGCTGCTTTTGCTGCTTGGATTTTATCTTCCGACGCTTGATTTTCTTTAAGTCGTTTGACAATAGACTCTAATTCATCTTTTAGTCCATAGACGCCGTTTTCACCTTCTGTCGTATTGGTGTAGGTTGGAAGTTCTTGTCGACTAGGCTTTTCACTAGATTCAGTTTTTTCTGAGTTACCTACAGTTTCTGGGCTCACCTGATCCACAGCTGGTGTGGCTTGGCTCAAACCACCTCTTTTACGACGCTTTCCTCCACTTCCTTGATTGGTCACAGCTCCGTCTGGTGCAGAAAGCCCATGATTTGTCAGACTTGCTTCCTCTGAGACTGTAGAGCTTGGTAGCGACGGATTCAAGGCTTGATTGACACGGCGCGTAAGTTCTTCCATAGCTCTTACTTGCTCATCAACCTGCGCTTGCGTCGCTTTTGGGTCGTCCAAAACTGCCTTAGCTGCTGCTAGACCTGCTTCCACTTCATCGTGGAGCGCTTTCATGGAGCTAAGAGTTAGTTTTTCCAACAAAGCTTGCAGATTGCCTTGGAGTGATTTAGCTTCTGTCGTTTTAGTGGCAGATGTGGGCTGGTCTTGCTCTTTTTCTCTCTCTGATTGAGAAGTTTCTTGAGCAGCTGGTTTTGCCTCTGGTTTGGTAGGAGCAAGGGCATCTGTTTCCTGCCCCTTACTAGCGTCCTCGGCTTTAGTCTCTGGAGACTTTGACTCCCCTGTAGACTGGAGCTCAGCCGACGGTTCAGTCTGAGAGACCTTCTCTGGCTCTTCCCCATCTGACTCCTGTGGTTCCCCATCTGAATTTCCAGCAGATCCAGCAACTACATCACTGGCTGTTGCCGAAGATACTGCAGGTGCCTGCGCTTGCACCCCATTTGCAAAAAACATCAGAGCCGCCACAGCAACACTAGCAGCCCCAAAATGGTATTTACGAATGGAATAACGGAAAATTTTCTCTCCATTACCATCATTCTTTTTCTTAAACATAAGTGAATCCTTTCCTCGCCTGAGAGCTTCCCCGAGCTTAGAAAGCGCGCAAAAAGCCGATAGACGATAATATATCAACTATATAGTAACACTTCTGACATACAAATCAACCCCCTCGCTGACAAGATAGAGTCAGGAAAGGCAAGAAAAAAGCGACATATATATATATATATATATATATATATATATGCACAGGCATATAAAACCTTTTGATACAACCTATTTTTCAACAAATATACGATGGTTCTACTATGTTTATTTATGTATATCTTCTCTTGTGTCAATATTACATTATTGTTACATTTTGATTACACAAACATTTCAAAATATATGATAGAAGCCTGAGTATTTTATAGTAATTCCCTCTCTATAAACTAGGTCAACCAGTTGAGTGTGACACCCTATCCTCAGCAAAGGACTATGATCAGCATTTCCTAGCCACTAGGACGCTCCAAACCACCTATTTAAGTCCATCACTAGCTTGGTCAGTAAGATACCTACGGCAAGGCGACGCTGACGGGGTTGATGCGATTTTGGAAGAGTATAATTTTAACTTCTTATTTTTCATTCCTATTCCTTAAATAAAAAGCTCACTAAAAAAGTGAGCAACATTTCCAATGAGATACTTCTGTTGACGAGCGCGTCTCTCCGCCCCCTCATTGCCTTGCGAAGAGGCTTGGCGAATCGAAAGGAGGTGTTTTTTCCTGTTTTCAATTCTACTTATTTTTGCACATTTTTTTAATTTTATCAAACAAAAAAAACGCAAGCCGAAGCCTGCGAAAAGTTTTTTTTATAACCATTTAATTTCTTTCACATCTGTTTTACGAACTTTAGCATATTTCTTAGCGCTTGTAAAATGTAGAGTAACCGGTTTAAACACTCCACTTTTATCTCTTCGTAAACCTAAAATTGCGGATCTTTTGTTTCTATCTTCAAAAAATATGACGTCCAACTTCATAGTGTTTTTAGATAAATCTTTGGCTAGGATACAACAACTTGTTATCTTAGAATAGAAGATATCACCGATAAAACTATACAAAGATAGCCTTTCTATAACATCGTTGTACATGGGATTATTTTTATATTCTTCCAAAATAAAAACACCAGCTTGAATAGCAGGTATTGTTTAACTAGCATAATCTCGTGTGATTTTGTGCAAGCCAAATAAGTGATGTAAATCAGTCAAGCAAAAATCTACTTCGAAAGTCTCTAAATGCTTATAATTCGTTGATACTTGACATGTTTTTCCATCGAATTTCTCTTGATAATCTAAAATACAATCAAGTAATTTCAACGACAAACTCCATATTTTCTCAAAATAAAAAAAGCACGGGGCAGTTCTCACTACTGCCCAAAGTGGATGATTAGAGTCGGCTTCTCTAACTCCCTATGTTGTGCTTATTAGGCTTATCGCAAGGGAACAGTTTTTAGCTCTGCCAAGCCACATAGCGTGCTTACTACTATGTGTCCATGTCTCCATGGATTGCCGAGCGGTTTAACGACGTTTTGGGAGTCGGGATAACGAGAAAAGTGATACTTTTACGTTTTTTCCAACTTAATTATGACATCTTTCTTTAAAAAAGTCAATATTTATCGCTTTCTTTAACGAAAAAAATCCCACAAGAACGAATCCTGTGGGGAGATACACATTTTAGAAAAGCTTTCCTTTATTCTACTATTTTTCTTGTATTTTATCATTCAGTATGATAAAATACAAGTTTTTTGACAAAATAACCAAAAACTACTCGCTATCCCTTCTCACATTACCCTACATATCGTTTGATATGCGACTGATAGTTCAGGGAAACTTCAAGGACAACTTTTCTCTCATCCCCTATGCAGGACTTACGATTTCATTTCTACTCCTATAGGCTCAATTTGACACTTTTCTTCTTCGAATTGCTCATATGCCTACTGAATAGTGAGTTCGATTTATCCAAATTTATTTTTGTCTATTTTGATGAACACTTCCACGAAGATAGTCTGAAAAAGAATCCGCCCCAATTTTCCTTCTCTTTTTAAGCATATTATTCCAGATATGATTGCCCTCTTGTTCAGTAATAAATTGCGCTTTAAACGCTTCAACCAGTATATCTCCTGTCGTCATATGTTCTAAAGAAAATTCTTCTACATATGGTTCAACATCTCTTAGGTTATTACTTCCTAATATCCCGTTATGCTTTTTCGCTAAGGAAATAGAAGCCGCTTCTCCCTTACCAATAACCTTGTTACTATCATGATTTCTTGTTAAATTTCTATATAATTCGTATTCCTCAGTTCCAATGTCTATGCTCACAATCTCAGCCGAACCCTTAGCTACTAACTGGTCTATCCTAGATTTTAAGTGGGGAATTGTAGGTATATTGATTTCATCATACACCTCTTGTGGAATAACAATTTTACCCGAATAGAGCTTTTCTAAAAGATGTTCAGTGCCAACCCATAAAAATGCTGAAATACAATCTGTATCAATAAATACACGACTAGTCAAACGACAACTCCCCCTCTTCATCTAGCCCATATACAATATCATATCTGAAAGCATCTAATAGCAGTTCCTCATACTTCCCTTGCGAAATTCTGTTATTTTCTAAAAGTTGTTCAGTCGATTTAATATAGTGTCCTAATACCATTTCCTTTTTACTTTCTGACAAAGGACGATATAAACTTGTATCATAGCCTAATCTTGAAGCTGTCTCTATAACACTAATATCCATCTTTTTAATTTCTTCTGCATCAAGGTATCCATCATTCCGCAATCTATATAACATAGCTTTATGACTGATACCATAAAACTGACCTAATTTTATAATATCTTCTACTTCAAGATGAGTTCTATTAGCATTTTCTCTTATTTCCTCAACCATCCTATACAGTGAAGATGGGGAAATTAAAAAATATGAAGCAAACTGATCCGCTTTTCTTTCAGTTTCATCTCCTTCACCAATCAAGATAAGACTGACTGAACTCTTCTTCACCTCATCATAATAAAGATGATACAATTCATGTGCTAAAGAAAATCTTTGCCTTCCTAATGACATGTCTGAATTGATTACAATGAGACTGGACTGAGTTCCTTTATAACAGACTCCGCTAATATTCTTTCCGAGTCCATAAAATACCAGCGTCAAATTTTCTATCTTTTGTACCAATTTAAAAATATCTATCGGCGCTTCACCATCAGCTCCCAACTTTTTTCTAAGATTTGAAGCTTTATTACTTAAATCCATTTTATCAATCATTTATTTTGTCTCCAATAGCTGATCTATCTCAAATTGATTCAATACAATTTTATTGATTTTCGCTAAAACTTTAAGATCTTGGTCTACTATTTTATTTTTTCTAAACGATATTACACACTGTTGTTCAGCTTGTTCGCCAAACAAAAGATATTCAACCGTACAGCAAAACAGGGCAGATAGTTTCTCAATAACATCCGACGTGATATTCCTTTCACCTTTTTCCATTTTGGCAATCATGCTTTGATTCAAAGACAAATATTCAGCAATCTTATCTTGAGTAAGATTTGAAGATATTCTAAGTTCTTTTATTCTTTTTCCAACATCACATACATTTATCATATTCATACACCTCTCATAAAAAGAATAGCACACTCTTGTCATAAAGTCAATTTTTTAAATAAAAAAATTATGACAAAACAAGGAAGCAATTTATTGGTGCTGCTTAAAAATCCAAAAGTGATGATAGTAAACCTATTTGATGAGTTCCTATCAAAAATCATATCTTCAACCTCAAAACAGTACTTAAAGCTATCCGACTCGGTTTACATTGTCAAATTTAGATTTTATTTGAGCATAACTTTCTAGTTTGCTTTTTGATTTTTATTTAATATAGTAGCAAAAATTGAAGGAAATATCTCCACAAGAAAACGCATACTATTAAGCTTTTTCAAGGCCTAATAATATGCGCTGTTCTGATTTGAAAGACATTCCATTATTATTTTACTGTTATCAAGCCTTCAGGCTCGACTGTAAATTCTGGTTTTTCTGCTATCGTGCCATCTTCTTTAAGGTAATACCAGCCATCATTTGATTTGACAAAGGCATTGGAAACCATGTCCCCATTTTGACTATCAAGATAGTACCAAGTCTCCTTGTATTTGATCCAGCCTGTTTTCATGGCTCCTTCTGCGTCGAAATAGTACCACTTCTCAGCGATTTTCTTCCAGCCTGTCGCCATTTCGCCTGACTGATCAAACCAGTACCAGTTGCCGTCTATGTGCTTCTTCCAGCGGTCTGCAAGCATATAGCCTGAACCGTCAAAGTAATACCAGGTACCATTGATTTTCTCAAACTTATCTTTTGGATAAGAACCGTCTGAGTGTACATACCAGGTGCCAGTATCGTTCTGTTGCCATCCTGCTTCAATCGTCAAGCCGTTTTCAATATCCTGCTTGAATTGCTCACGGCTAATACCCCATTTGGCAAGATAAGGATAGGGGTCAATGTGATCTGAGTTGTTGTCAGGTTGGTTATTGGTGCAGTATTCGTGTGTCTTGATACCTGCCAAGTCGTCTGTATCAAGTGTTTTCGGTATACCAGCTTCATCCGCTAGATTGCGCAAGAGTTCGATATAGAGACGATAGTCAATCAGAAACTCTTCTTTTGATTCATGGCTTTCAATCAGTTCAACTTGTGCATAACCTTCTGCATTCCAACCGCCCCCAACGTCCCAGGCACCATTATCAACAGGTCCTACCTGCATAACACGACCATTACCGACTACGTGAGAAAAGAAGCCCAATTCAGGATCTTTTCTGTAATGGTAGTCAGCCTCATTTTGAACCGTTGAGTTGCGGTTGCCTGTGGAATGGGCATGGACTTGCCTATATGGTTGCACGCCGACTTGAGGCAAATCTGTTCTTAATTTACTCACATCAATTTCCATATTCTACTCCTTATCAATTAAAACAACTTATTTTTTTACAATCCAGAGCTAGAAACTCCTTTATTTCTACCTTACAAAGAAGACAATCTTAGTCACGATTAGGCTTGTAGATAGAACTTCAAAACGCACTATTTTGACATTGTAAATAGGACTGATAAGGTCTGCATTCTATCTACAACAACACCCCAGACTAAAAAGCTTTTCAAAAGTATATTTTTACAGTCTCTATATGTCCTTTTCATAAATACTATACTTTATTATATCATATAAAAGAAGTCAAAAGTATATTAAACTATTTTCAAGACCAAACTAAAGATGACAGCACAAGTTTTTTCGATTTTCACTAGAGGAAATGGATTTTATTTAGCAAATCGAGCTATGATGACACTTTTGTTGCCAATATGGTCTTGCCTTCTTTTATCAAGGGGTGACGAAACAGTGAGAAATACAGTTGAATGGTCATGGCAACCCAGATTAAGGGTTCGCAGAGGATAACTCCCTTATAGCCTGCCCAAGGGATAATGAAAACCACAAAAGCGATTTTCCCGATTAGTTCGATAAAACTAGATACCAGAGGAAGGATTTTTTGCCCCAAACCCTGCAAGCAATTGCGATAAATCAACAAGAGACTCAAAATAGGATAAAAAACTGAGCTGATTTGCAGATAGAGACTTCCATTTTCTACCAAGTAACTATCTGTCGAACTAGCCAAGAAGGAAACCAAGGCTGGACTGGCAAAAAAGAGGAAGATACAAACAAAAACTGCCCAGGATATACTTAAACGACTGCCGATTCGAAGGCCTTGAACAATACGGTCTGGGCGCTTAGCTCCTAAATTCTGAGAAGCAAAGGTCGTCATCGAGGCAGAAATAGCGGTCATAGGAAGGAGGGCGAAGGCCATAATGCGGCGAGCTGCCGTCTGGGCACTAATAATCACAGCGCCAAAGGTATTGACAGAAGACTGTAAAATCACACTGCCGATAGATACAATCGAACTCATCAAGCCCATGGCCAAACCTTGCTCCAAGAGATCTGCGTACAAAGACTTATCCCATTTGAAATGCTTGCGCTGAGGCAAAAGTTCTGGCACACTCTTACGAATATAGTAAAAGCAGAGAACCGCTGATAAGCCTTGCGAAATGATGGTAGCAAGGCCCGCAGATTGAACCCCCAGTTGCAGTTGCGTAATGAAATACAAATCCAGAACCACATTAACCAAGGCAGAGAAAATCAAAAATCCAAGGGCAGCTAGACTGTCACCAATGGACCGCAACAAGCCTGCAAAGAGATTATAAGCGAAGCTAACACCGACACAGGTCACAATCATAGATATATATTGATAGGATTGAGGAAGAATTTCTACGGGAGTATCTAAGTATTGCAAGAGAGGATACAGTCCCAGAAAACCCAGCAACATAACCACAATACTCAACAGAGCACCTAAAATCCAGGTGGCTGCTACTGCTTCCTTGATTTTAGTAAAATTCCGAGCTCCGTAATATCTGGCAATGACAATCCCCATGCCATTGCCAACACCAAGAGTAAATCCTACAATCAGGTCAAAAATCGCTGTCGTCGCCCCTACCGCCGCCAAGGAATCTTGACCAAGAAAACGCCCAACAATCAAGACATCAGCAGTGTTATAGAGTTGCTGAAAAATATTGGATAGCAAGATTGGGAATGCAAAGCTTAAGAGTGAGGAAAGAATAGAACCATGAATCAGATCCACTGTTCGTTTTTTATTCATAAGGCTATTATATCAGCTTTCTAGTGGAGCGACAAGAAACAGCAAACTATGCGTGAGCTGAAAACTAGAAAAAGACCACAAAAAGCAGTGAATTTTCTCCACTACTTTAACAGCTTATACTCAGTGAAAATCAAAAAGCAAACTAGGAAACTAGCCGTAAGCTGTACTTAAGTACGGTAAGGCGACGCTGACGTGGTTTGAAGAGATTTTCGAAGAGTATTATTCTTCAATTTCGATTTCAAGCTCATCGCCTAGGTCAAGGGTTACTTCTTCATCCACTGAATCTGCTTGAACTGCCTCATCTTTTTTAGTTTCAACACCTTCTGCAGAAGCTTCTTCTCCATCAATCAAACCAAATTGGACACGAACTTGATGGTCAATCTCATCAAAGACTTCTGGGTTATCTGCCAAATATTTCTTAGCATTCTCAGAACCCTGACCGATTTTTTCATCCTTGTAAGAGTACCAAGCTCCTGCTTTTTTGATAATATCCAAATTGCTTGCAATCTTCAAGAGCTCACCAGTCTTAGAAATTCCTTCTCCGTACATAATTTCAACTACGGCTTCCTTAAACGGTGGAGCTACCTTATTTTTTACAACCTTAATCTTAGTTTCTTTACCGACATTGGTTTCTTTTTGGTCACCAGTTCCCTTAATTTGTGTATTACCACGAACATCCAAGCGGACTGAAGCATAGAATTTCAAAGCACGTCCACCAGGTGTTGTTTCTGGATTTCCAAACATGACTCCAACTTTTTCACGCAATTGGTTGATAAAGATGGCAATTGTTTTGGTTTTATTGATAGAAGCACCGAGCTTACGCATAGCCTGGCTCATCATACGGGCCTGCAAACCAACGTGGTTATCTCCGATATCTCCATCAATTTCCGCACGAGGAACAAGGGCAGCAACTGAGTCGACCACGACAAGATCTACAGCACCTGAGTCAATCAATTTTCCCGCAATCTCAAGACCTTGCTCTCCTGAGTCTGGTTGTGACAAGAGCAATTCGTCAATATTGACACCAAGAGCCGCAGCATAAGCTGGATCGAGGGCATGTTCCGCATCGATAAAGGCTGCAATCCCACCTTCTTTTTGCGCTTGCGCAACTGCATGAAGAGCAACCGTTGTCTTACCAGATGACTCTGGTCCATAGATTTCAATGATACGTCCCTTAGGATAACCACCTGAACCAAGGGCAATGTCCAAAGCTAAAGAACCTGAGCTCATCACTTGCACCTTTTGCTCGGCACGTTCACCCAAACGCATGATTGAGCCTTTACCGAAATCTTTCTCAATCAATTTAAGAGCATCATTCAAGGCTTTTTCGCGTTCAGCCCCGAATTTTTTTGAAATTTCATCTAATTTTTTTGGTTTTTTCGCCATTCTATTCTCCTACATTCTAATGGTCCTCGGACCTATCTACTATTATATCAAAAGTTAGTCACTTAATAAAGCCTTGCGAACTAGGTTAAAGGCATGCATAACCGCAATGTGACGTACATCTGCTCGACTTCTGCCTCCAATATTCACCTTGATGACCTCAGTTCCATGCTCTTGAGCCAAGCCTATGAAGACTGTCCCAGCTGGGTGCCCTTCTAGGCTATCTGGTCCTGCCACTCCAGTCAAACTAATTCCAAAATCAGACTGGGTCTTGCTTCGCGCCTGCTCAGCCATCTTCTGAGCTGTAAATTCAGACACCACACCGTGCCCTTCCAAATCCTTGATAGGAATATCCAACATTTTTGATTTTTCTTCCAAGCTATAGGTCACAAAACCACCCTTAAATATACTTGAAGCTCCTGAAAAATCCGCTACCCTAGCTTGGAAAAGACCTGCTGTCAAACTCTCTGCAGCCGTGATGGTTTTCCCTTGTTTTTTCAGTTCCTCTACCACAATGCTGGCTAAACTAGTCTCTTCCCCATAACCATAACAAAGTTCTCGTAAAGAAAGGCCTTCAAAAGTTTGGCAATTCAAGATTTGATATTCCAAGATATCCAGCGCCTGATTTGCCTCTTCTTGACTGCTAGCCTTTGTTGACAGACGCAAGGTTATCTCTCCTGTCTTGGCATAAGGTGCCAAGGTCGGATCGGTCTGATTATCAATTAAATCAGCCAAAATCGTCACCAGCTGACTTTCTCCAATTCCAAAGAAACGAAGAACTCGGGAATACAGCTTGCTCCCTGTCATCAACTTGGGTAGAAGTTGGTTTAAGACCATGGGTTTCAATTCACTTGGCGGACCAGGAAGGACGACGTAGGTCACTCCATTGGCTTCCAAAATGCCTCCCACAGCCAGTCCTGTTTCGTTTGGCAGTGGAGTCGCTCCTTCTACAATTTGAGCTTGTCTTTCGTTATTCGGTGTTCGGGCATAGTCTGGTCTCTGGGCAAAAAAAACATCCAACTTCTCCTGAGCCTGAGGATCGAAGACTAATTCTTTCCCTAAAAATTTAGCTAGAGTTTGTTTGGTCAAATCGTCCTCAGTCGGCCCCAAACCGCCTGTCAAAATCACCAGACTGCTGCGTTGACTGGCAATCTCAAGTAAAGACAAGAGACGAGCTTCATTGTCTCCTACAGCCGTCTGAAAATAAACATCTACCCCAATCTCTGCTAGTTTTTCCGATAAAAACTGGGCATTGGTGTTGACAATCTGTCCTGTCAAAATCTCTGTTCCAACAGCAATGATTTCTGCTTTCATGTTTCCTCCTACCTATCTATTCGTATTTTTTTGAAAAAATCGCAGGAATTTTCCTACGATTGATTTTTTATTTTTATCAACAAATGAACTATTCTACTTCATTTGTTACAAAGACACCTTGTTCTTGATTATCTCCATCACCAACAGGCACCCGTCCAAACAAATCTTCAAATAAGACCGCATTGGTTTCGACCTGGGTAACTTCTTCTTGTCCCAAAGAACGTCGGAGTAGATTTTGCATTTCCAACATATGGGCTCTCGAAACAACCTGGTAAGAAACACCTTGAAGCATCTCTCCTTCACCCTGCAACTGCTGAGTTTCAATGGTTTTAAATGAATCTTTATAGCCTAGCAAGTTAGGGATACTTTTTGCAGACAAATCAATATTGGTCTGCATATTGTCACTCAAAGCTTTTAGAATCTCTTGATAATGACCAACGCTATTTAAACTGAGAGCTTTTTCCATGACTTTTTGAATAACTTCACGTTGACGTTTTTGACGACCATAATCCCCCTCAGGATCTTGGTAACGCATTCGTGCATAGACTAGGGCTTCTTCTCCCCCAATATGTTGCTCCCCAACACCGATAGAAATGGTATTAAATTCTTCTTGGTCACTGATAGAAATTGGGAAACCTAGGGTATTATTGACTGTAATACCACCTACTGCATCCACTAGTTTTTGCAACCCTTTCATATTGACCATCACATAGCGATCAATATGGATATTCATCATTTTTTGAATGGTTTCTATAGCAAGCTCTGCTCCACCATCTGCATATGCTGAATTCAGTTTCGCTTCATGAGCCTGACCATTCCCTGATTCAATGCGGGTCAGAATATCCCGCTCTAAACTCATCATCGTTGTTTTTTTTGTTTTAGGATTCACTGTCATCAAGATCATGCTATCACTTCTACCGACCCAAGTTTCAGTTCGTTCAGCATTTCCAGTATCAACCCCCATTAACAGAATGGTCAAAGGTTCAGTCGCTTCAATAACCTTGGTTTCTTCGCCGATTTTTTTATAGGTTTTAGCTAAGGTTTCTGTCCCTTGTTGATAAATAGTATAAGCAAAAATACCTGCTCCTACTACAGTTACAGAAAGTAAAGCTAGCACCATTCCAATAATTTTTTTAACCATATTTCTACTAATCGATCAGTTTACCCATCAAGTAAACATCGATAAATTTCCCTTCTTCTATATATGCTCCACGCTCTTGGCGACCTTCAATGACAAAGCCATGCTTTTGATAAAGATGAACTGCAGCTTGATTACGAGTTTGGACAGTCAGTTAGAGACGACGCAGAATGCCACTTGCTTGTGCCCACTCTATCGCTTCCTCTAGCAACAAATTTCCCAATCCATTATTCCAATATCTTTTTCCAATCACAATGAAGAGATCTCCAATATGACGGACTCTCTTGCGCTGGTCAGCTGTAATATTTACAATACCAGCAATTTTATCATTTAAGAATGCAAGTAAGGTTATCTGATTGTCCGAACTAGCTTGCTCGTTGAGGAATATTTCCATCTCCTCACTGGTCAAGAGAATACCATCTCTGTCTAGGCTGGTAAAATCTGTCTCCAAACTTACACGATTTAAAAAGGCCACTAATTCAGCTGCATCTTTAAGCTCTGCTTCCCTAATGAGCAATTCATACTCCATGTTGAAGCTCCTCTAAAAGCTTTTCTGCACGCAAACCCTTTGCTTGGAAATGTAATCTGCGACCGTCTTCTTCTTTTAAAATTTCCAACTCTAAATAAGTATCTGGCAAGGCATCTCCTAAGAGATTTCCCCACTCAATAACAGTCACTCCGCCACCAAAGAGAAATTCATCCAAGTCGATAGAATCCGCATCTCCTTCAATACGATAAACATCTAGGTGATAAAGTGGCAGTCTGCCTTCATACTCTCTTACGATAGTATAGGTTGGACTTTTAATCATTTGAGAAATCTGTAAACCTTTAGCAAGTCCTTTAGTAAAGGTCGTTTTACCTGCACCCAGTTCTCCAGTTAAGATTAAGACATCATTCTTTGCTAATAGATGACCCAAACGCTCCCCTAAGGCTTGTAGCTCTTCTTCATTTTTTGTGTACATACTCTTATTATACCAAAAACTTTTCTTTTGTGTCTATTTTCCTGCTAAACTTACCATCATAACATCCATAAAAACAAGCTTTCTCTAAAAGAAAATGAGCGTAGCAATGACCAATACAAGATCTCGGAAAATATGACCATAAAAGGAAACTTCCTTTTTAACAGAATTCGGGACAAGATAGGCTGCAAAAAACAAGCCCAGTCCAATATAAATCAGAAGAGAGACAATGGTCATTGGATTTCTTAAGAAGAGAAGTGTTGCTAAAATAGTCACCAACACTGTCTTTTTTCTGTCTAGAATAGCAAGAAAATCGCGCATGTATTTTTTCAAGGGTAAAAAAATCAGCAAATCTAGTCCAAATAGGAAAAAGAAGGATGGCAATAAAAAGTCAACTAATTCTTGCTGCAACGTATTTTTGATGAACAAGTTGTCTGACAAAACAAGGACAGCTCCTAACAAATTAATTAAGAGTAACATACTGTAAAAAAGCTTTACCGACTTCTTACTGGCTAGGACACTATGAACTTCTTGCTTACGGGTATAAAGATAATTTACTCCAGCACAGATTCCTGAAACGAAGACCATACTTCCAATAAAAAAAGCTGTACTTTGTTTAAAGGACAAGATGCATTCTTTCCATAGGAAACAACTACTCAAACTGATTTGAATTAAAGCTAACAAAAATAAGATTCTCATTGATTTCATCTTTTCTCTCCCTTCCTACCAATCATTATACTAGGAGAAAAGAGAGAACTGTTTCTAATCTTCTCAAATGTCTTTTTAAGACGCTAAACAAACACCAGAGACTAATACTCAATGAAAATCAAAGAGCAAACTAGGAAGCTAGCCACAGGTTGCTCAAAACACTGTTTTGAGATTGCAGATAGAACTGATGTGGTTTGAAGAGATTTTGGAAGAATATAAATTTGAAATAAGGCTGATAGTATTCATTTCACTATCAGCCTTACAGGTTATTTAACGTTTCAGAAAAACTATAATGTCAAGATTAACTAAACAGTATCTAATTCCTTCAAATAATTTTCTATCTTCATCAACATTAAAGGATTGTTATAAATCTTACATAACTCTTTTGCTTCTATATAATAATTTTTGACTTGTTCTTTGTCTAGAAATTTGGCTCCAGCATTTCCTACAAGAATAAGTAGAGGAGCCAGTTGGTAGCTTGTCTGTCTTTGTTTACAGAGTTCAATCGTCTCAAGAGCTTCTTGGATGGCTTCGTTATATTTTTCCTTTGATACTAGGTAGTGAGCGTAGTTGTAACGAACTCTGATGTAGCCAAATAAAAACTCTTGATGCTCAAAATTTTTTGTCTGATATAACTCCATCAAATGAGAGTAGTTTGCCTCATATTCTTGTTCACGACCCACTAAGGAATAGAAATTAGATAGAGTATTCAATGCCTTTAAATAAATCAGAGTATTTGAGGAGACTTTTAATAATATATTTTCCAATGAAGAAATAGCCTCACACTTACTGTCATATTGATAGAAGTCAATAATAGCTTTAATCCATTCAAGGTAAGTTCGGTCTTCTAGTGTTAGAAAAGTACTTCGTTCAATCTCTATTCTATAAATATATTCCAAATCGTCATAATTTCTGTCATCTAATAGTCGAGCAGATAATTGCTTGAAATTAGAGAGGTTAGATTTAATTTCAATTTGTTCATTGAAAAAGTAATCCAAAGGGACTTCAAGTCGTTGTGAGAGTTTGAACAAAAGGTCTGCGGAGGGAATGAAATGCCCTCTCTCAATTTTACTAATCTGGCTTTGTTCACAAATTCCTTCTGCAAGAGTTTGTTGGGAGAGTCTCAACTCTTTTCTTTTCAATCTGAATTTTTCAGCTAATGTAGTCATAAAAACAAAAAACCTTCCTAATTTATATTTGTCAATTATATATCATTTAGTTAAAGACGGCAAATATTTGCTCGATAAAATTACAAATAGAAATAATAAAAAAAGTTCAAAATATAATAAAAATACTTGACTGAATAATATACATATGTTAAAATAAAAACAAGGAAACAGAAAGGGGTTTCACGAATAAAGAAAAATCGTGGAATTCAAAAATTAGCTATATTAGTATTACTAGGTGTTTTTACGTTTAGTAACACAATTCCTTACCAACAGTTTGTTCAGAAGAATAAACGATTGGAGATTCGAGTGCAATTACAAAAGAATTCCAATGGTCTTGATGTTGGGAAGGCAGATTGATTTCGTATTACTTTAAAATTCAACTATTTAGAGAAAGGTATTCTTATGAGAGCTTGTAACAATACCAGATAGATATAAGAATGGAGATGTTTGATAAAATGCTTTCATAGCTAACCAACTGTTGAAAATTATGAGTTACAAAATCTAAAGTATTTAAGATTGGTTTATAAAATTAGGTCTCTGCCTGTAGAAAGGAACGTGCAGTTAGAAAGGAGGAAAAAATAGGATACTATAATTCAGACTGAGATTTCTAATTAAAATATGTAGTTGCATTTCGCTCATTTTCATAATATTTCATTCAGAGGAGTAATAATATGTTAAAATTTAGAAAAGTAGTTGCATCATCCCTTGCCGTTTTGGCATGTAGTTTGGCTCTTCCTGTTTTGGCAGTTTCTCTCCATGGTGGCGAGTGGACCTATGGAGGCTATCATGATCCAAATAATTGGGGAGCATTTTCGAATTATTATCATGGTTCAGAGGATCACTGGGCCTATGTTGGAAGTAATGGACGTGACAATCAAAAAACAGCTTATGCAGGAGCACATAGTGCGGCCTATGCGTTTGTTAATACAAATTTTGGGGAGCAAGTTACATTTGATGCGGGATTGCAAGAATAATTGAAGAAGATTCTTTTATCAATAGTTTAGTAAGCTTGTTAGTTTATAGAGGGCAGGGGTATTTCTGCCCTCTGTTTTAGAATAAGGAATGCACTATGAAAAAATTATTTATACTCATATCCAACCTGCTTGCTAGTTTGTTCTTTGTTTGGGTATTTACCATTTGGACTGATACATATGTTTCCCATTATTACCCCAACGTTGTTGTACGTGATTCTTCCCCTGAAACAACTTTTCAGCATGTTGCTACACGCTTGGAAAAACTAGCAGAAGAAACGGATAGCTTTATTGCGATTCAACACCAAGATCCCAACTCAGAAGGTACTCCAGTTTTTTCTTATACGACCTTTGGGGACGGAAAGTTGCCTGATGGGCTACAGGAAAAAAATCTAGAAGATGCCCAAAGTAGTAGTGTTGAAACAAACTATTTTGTATTCGATGGAAACCTAGATATTCACTTGCTAAGAGAGGAGCTAAGTCAACTTGGCTTGACTAACATGCACCTGATAATTCCATCTAAACTATCTACGTTAATGGCTATCTTTAGTAACGGATTTCAGTTAATCGGTTTATTGATTTTCATCTTAACCTTTGGAGCACTGACTTTAATTAGTCAAATTAGCCAATTACGGTCGTCGGGCATTCGCCTCATTTCAGGAGAGAAACGGTGGTCCATTTTCCTTAGACCAGTTGGTGAGGATTTGAAAGGGATAGCTGTTGGTTTCAGTTTAGCTGGCGTGCTCGCCATTCTTATGCAAAAAATTCTGTCGCTTCCAACGCAATCCCTAATGACCATAGGAGAAGGCTTGCTCAGTTATAATCTCATCTTGTTGTTGATCTCCCTGTTTTTCGCTCAACTCTTCGCAGTTGGGATAAAAAAGATACACCTGATGCAGATTATAAAAGGGCAAGTGCCTGTCAGAGGAATCATTAGTTTGATTTTAATCGGTCAACTATTAGCGATTATTATTGTAACGCTGGGAATAGGGAGTAGCTTAAAGTATTCCCAAGCCTGGCAACAGCATCGGATTGGACAAGAGGCTTGGAGCCAGGAAAGGCAACTGATTACCCTATCATTCAGCCGTGAAGGAACGAGTCCTGGTTTTGATGAACAAGCTCAAAGGAAACTCAGAACTTGGTATCAATTGATGGATCTGGCTGTTTCAGAAAAAAAGGCTTTCTTATCTAGACACCAGTTAATTGACCGTTCTTTGCAAAATGGCATGGCTTCCTCCAAAAACTTTATAACCTCTACAGAATGGCACGATTACAACCCGAATGGCAATGTCCTTATCGTCACACCGCAATACTTGGAGCGTCAAAACATTCCTGTAGATACAACTATTGAGCAAAAGATGAATCACCTTGATGTAGGGGAGTTTGTCTTATTGCTGCCTGAACACCTCCGTTCAGAGGAAGAACATTATAAATCTGTTTTTGAAGACGACTTAACCAGTCGCATGTCTAGTAAAGATGAACGACAGCAAATGACTGCTACGGTAGGTTATTTGGAATCAGGTCAGGATCGTTTTGTGTATAATACGACCCCTATTTCTTACCAGCAGTTTTTGAAAGATCCAATCATCATTGTTATAACACCCCAATCAACTGGTCCACAGTCCATTTTCTTTTGGGTAGACGCAGTACAGAATTACGTTCTCTTTAATCAATTGTCTGATGCCCAGGAGCTTATCCAGAGACAAGGCATTGAAAATTGGGTCTCAGAAATGCAAACAGGTTACCACAACTACATCACATTATCGGATAATATCCAGAGGGAACGTTGGGTAATGCTAGCAGGAGCTGTGCTTGGGATTACAACTTCAATCTTGTTGTTTAACACTATGAATAGGCTCTACTTTGAAGAATTTAGACGTGCCATTTTTATCAAACGCATTGCAGGTCTCAGGTTCTTAGAAATCCATCGCACTTATCTCTTTGCTCAACTGGGTGTGTTTTTACTGGGATTTGTTGCGAGTGTATTTCTTATGGTAGAGATAGTAGTTGCTTTCTTAGTCTCGTTACTCTTTACTGGTCTATCTCTTTTACAGTTACATGTCCAAATGCAGAAAGAAAACAAGATGTCCATGCTTGTTTTGAAGGGAGGTTAATATGATTGAACTTAAACAGGTGAGTAAATCTTTTGGAGAACGAGAGTTATTTTCGAATCTTTCAATGACATTTGAGGCTGGAAAAGTCTATGCCTTAATTGGTTCAAGTGGTAGCGGAAAAACAACCTTGATGAACATGATTGGGAAATTAGAATCTTATGATGGGACGATTTTTTACCGAGGTAAAGACTTGGCCAATTATAAATCGAGTGATTTTTTCCGTCACGAATTGGGCTACCTCTTCCAGAACTTTGGCTTAATTGAAAACCAAAGTATTGAAGAAAACCTTAAGCTAGGTCTCATTGGTCAAAAGTTGAGTCGGTCGGAACAGCGGTTGAGGCAGAAGCAGGCTTTAGAACAGGTCGGCCTGGCTTATCTTGACCTAGATAAGCGCATCTTTGAGTTATCGGGCGGAGAATCGCAACGGGTTGCCTTGGCAAAAATTATCTTAAAGAATCCACCCTTTATTCTGGCAGATGAGCCAACAGCTTCAATAGACCCAGCAACCTCTCAGTTGATTATGGAGATTTTGCTATCTCTTCGAGATGATAATAGGCTAATCATTATCGCAACACATAATCCGGCAATTTGGGAGATGGCTGATGAAGTGTTCACGATGGATCGTCTGAAATAAAAATCCTTGTTTTTAATTGCACGATGAGTTACTGAAATATTATCATGAATCAATAATAGTGTAGGAGAGATTTTCCTCCTACAACCGTTTCAAAAGAAAACTATCTTTATTCCATGTTATTTTGAGGAAGATATTGTGAAAGTCAAAGATGATGATAAAGTTGAGTGGAATTTGTTAGAATTTCAAAAATTTAGAGCATTTTTGGCTTAGTAATCTGTGTTGAAGGCTCAAAACCTATGGTAAAAAAGTAGCTTTGAAAACGTATTGCCTCCAAAGATTGAGTTAAATAATGATTTAACACAAAAAGAAATTATTGAAGTTCTGGAAAGATGTTGTTTCAGTATTGAGAAAAAGTGGGAAAAACTTGCGATTTTCACAGAGAAAGGAAGAAAAAGTATAAAAATATAGTCAATTGAAACAAGAACTGGACAAAAGAACCTTTTGTGCCATATTTTTCTCCTTTCGCTTTACAATTGGCTTGAACACCTTTATTGTATCGCATTTGGAGTTTTTTTGGTATAACCTTCGACGCGCACCCGCATAGCGGGTGTTTTTTTCGTCTCGCACCTAACGGAGCGAGACGAACTAATAGTCACTTAATCAAAAAACGCACCATATCAAAAACTAAAAATTTGATATTATGCGTCATGTCTTAAACTAATTGACTATACTTTCTATTCAAATGAGCTTTTAACCAATTGATTGAGCCAATCAACTCTTAAAACCAAAGAGCAATTTCTCGCTTAGCTAACTCTTCTGAATCTGAACCATGTACAACATTTTGGATAACCTCATTTTCTCCAGCAGCTTTTGCAAAATCACCTCGAATCGTTCCTGGTAAAGCTTCTTCTGGACGAGTCACACCCATCATAGTCCGCCAAGTTTCAATTACTTTGGAACCAGAAATGATGCCCACAAGAACTGGGCCTGAAGTCATAAATTCACGAATCGGTGGGTAAAAACTTTGACCAACCAAGTCCTGATAGTGCTGGTCAATTAACTCTTCTGAAACCTTTGTACGCAACTCCAATTTTTCGATTGTAAATCCACGTTGTTCGATGCGTTTCAACACTTCACCAACTAGCCCTCTTTTTACACCGTCTGGTTTAATGATAAAAAATGTTTGTTCCATACCCGTCTCCTTTGTCAGCTTCTTTCTTTTATACTCTTCGAAAATCTCTTCAAACCACGTCAACGTTGCCTTGCCGTAGGTATATGTTACTGACTTCGTCAGTCTTATCTACAACCTCAAAGCAGTGCTTTGAGCAACCTGCGGCTAGTTTCCTAGTTTGCTCTTTGATTTTCATTGAGTATTATTTTACCATATTTCATGGAAAAATGTAGAAAGTTTTCAGAAAAGAGAAAGAGAACCCGAAGGCTCTCTCATTCTCTCTTATTCTACTGTTTCTTCCACAGTTTCAACGGTAGTATCCACAACTACTTCTGTTGTTTCTTCGTTTCCTTCTTCCTCTACTGGAGGGTTAAGGTATTCTTCTTCGTTGATAGCATGTGGTTCAAGGTTACGGTAACGAGCCATACCAGTACCTGCCGGGATGATTTTACCGATGATAACATTTTCTTTAAGTCCAAGGAGATGGTCTTTCTTACCACGGATAGCCGCGTCAGTAAGGACACGAGTTGTTTCCTGGAAGGAAGCCGCTGACAAGAAACTGTTGGTTTCAAGTGAGGCTTTGGTAATTCCCATAAGGACTGGGCGACCTGTCGCTGGAACCCCACCTGCGATAAGGACATCTTTGTTAGCATCTGTAAAGTCATTGATATCCATGAGGGTACCCATGAGAAGATCTGTATCACCTGGATCCATGACACGTACTTTACGGATCATTTGACGAACCATTACCTCGATGTGTTTGTCACCGATTTCTACCCCTTGGCTACGGTAAACTTTTTGTACTTCACCGAGAAGATAAGTTTCAACTGACAAGACATCGCGGACTGCAAGGAGACGTTTTGGTTGGATAGAACCTTCTGTAAGAGCAGCACCACGCGCTACTTGGTCTCCAACTTCAACACGCATACGAGCTGTAAATGGAACGACGTATTCACCTTCGCCAGTTTCACCCTTAACAAAGACTTTCTTGGTACGAGTTGACGCATCTTCTTCGATAGCAGTAACTTGTCCTTTAACCTCTGTGATAACCGCTTCCCCTTTAGGATTACGGGCTTCAAAGATTTCTTGGACACGAGGAAGACCCTGAGTGATATCGGTATTTGAGGCAACCCCACCCGTGTGGAAGGTACGCATTGTAAGCTGTGTACCAGGTTCCCCGATAGATTGGGCAGCGATTGTACCAACTGCTTCACCAACTTCAACCGCATCACCAGTCGCCAAGTTGATACCGTAACAGTGACGGCAGACACCGTGACGAGTGTTACATGTAAATACGGAACGGATAGTCACTTCTTCCACACCAGCATTGACAATTTCACGCGCCTTGTCTTCTGTAATCAATTCATTTGGACCAATGATCACTGCACCAGTTTCTGGATGTTTAACAGTTTTCTTAGTGTAACGACCATTGAGACGCTCTTCGAGAGACTCGATCATCTCTTTTCCTTCTGCGATAGAACGGATCAAGAGACCACGGTCAGTTCCACAGTCGTCCTCACGGATGATAACGTCTTGGGCAACGTCAACCAAACGACGAGTCAAGTAACCTGAGTCGGCTGTCTTAAGGGCCGTATCGGTCATACCTTTACGGGCACCGTGAGTTGAGAAGAACATTTCGAGTACCGACAAACCTTCGCGGAAGTTTGAAAGGATTGGCAATTCCATGATACGTCCGTTCGGAGCAGCCATCAGACCACGCATACCGGCAAGCTGTGAGAAGTTTGAGATATTACCACGGGCTCCTGAGTCCATCATCATAACGATTGGGTTCTTAGGATCTTGGTTGGCAATCAAACGTTTCTCTAGTTTTTCACGGGCAGCACGCCATTCAGCTGTAACAGCATTGTAACGCTCGTCGTCTGTGATCATACCACGACGGAATTGTTTGGTGATTTGTTCTACACGTTTGTGTGATTCTTCAATGATTTCAGCCTTGTCATCAACGACTGGGATATCGGCAATACCCACTGTCAATCCTGCAAGAGTTGAGTGGTGGTAACCGAGGTTCTTCATACGGTCAAGTAGGGCAGAAGTTTCTGTCGTACGGAAACGTTTGAAGATTTCAGCGATGATATTTCCAAGGTTTTTCTTCTTGAATGGAGGGTTAAGTTCAAGATTGCTGATAGCTTCCTTGATATCTCCACCAAGTGGCAAGAAGTATTTAGCTGGAACGCCTTCTGTCAAGTTGGCATTGTTTGGTTCTTGCAAGTATGGTAGACCCTCTGGCATGATGTCGTTGAAGAGGATTTTACCAACTGTTGTAAGCAAGACCTTGTGTTTTTGCTCTTCTGTCCAAGGCTTGTTGAGGCTGTCTGTTGCGATACCAACACGTGAGTGAAGGTGAACATAACCATTACGGTAAGCCATAACCGCTTCGTCACGGTCTTTGAAGACCATTCCTTCACCTTCACGACCAGCTTCTTCCATGGTCAAGTAGTAGTTACCCAAAACCATGTCCTGAGATGGAGTAACAACTGGTTTACCATCTTTCGGGTTCAAGATGTGCTCAGCAGCGAGCATGAGGATACGAGCTTCTGCTTGGGCTTCTTCTGAAAGTGGTACATGGATGGCCATTTGGTCCCCGTCAAAGTCGGCATTGTAGGCTTCACAGACAAGCGGGTGCAAGCGAAGGGCCTTACCATCAATCAAGACTGGCTCGAAGGCTTGGATACCCAAACGGTGAAGGGTCGGTGCGCGGTTCAAAAGCACTGGGTGTTCTTTGATCACTTCTTCAAGGATATCCCAGATACGCTCATCTCCGCGTTCCACCAAGCGTTTAGCTGCTTTCACGTTTTGCACGATGTCACGAGCGACAATTTCACGCATGACGAATGGTTTAAAGAGCTCGATCGCCATTTCACGTGGCACACCACATTGGTACATCTTAAGCGTTGGACCAACGGCGATAACGGAACGTCCTGAGAAGTCAACACGTTTACCGAGCAAGTTTTGACGGAAGCGTCCTTGTTTACCTTTAAGCATGTGGCTCAAAGATTTCAGTGGACGGCTACCTGGTCCTGTGATTGGACGACCACGACGACCATTGTCAATCAAAGCGTCAACCGCTTCTTGAAGCATACGCTTCTCATTTTGAACGATGATACCTGGTGCATTCAACTCAAGCAAACGAGCCAAACGGTTGTTACGGTTGATAACACGGCGGTAAAGGTCATTCAAGTCAGATGAGGCAAAACGGCCACCATCCAACTGCAACATTGGACGAAGATCTGGTGGAATAACCGGAAGGATGTTAAGAATCATCCATTCAGGTTTGTTTCCAGACTTGTAAAAGGCATCCAAAACATCCAAACGACGGATAGCTTTGACACGTTTTTGTCCAGTAGCTGTTTTCAACTCTTCTTTGAGTTCAGCAATTTCTTTTTCAAGATCTACTTGTTTCAAAAGGTCTTGGATAGCTTCGGCACCCATCTTGGCAACGAATGATTCATAACCATATTCACGCAAGCGCTCACGGTATTCGCGCTCTGTCATGATAGACTTGTGCTCAAGTGGTGTATCCTTCGGATCAATCACCACATAAGCCGCAAAGTAGATAACTTCCTCGAGGGCACGAGGGCTCATATCAAGGGTCAAGCCCATACGGCTTGGAATCCCCTTGAAGTACCAGATGTGAGATACAGGAGCTTTCAATTCGATGTGCCCCATACGCTCACGACGAACTTTTGTACGCGTTACTTCAACCCCACAGCGGTCACAAACAATCCCTCTGTAACGAATGCGTTTATATTTACCACAAGCACATTCCCAGTCTTTTGTAGGTCCAAAGATAACTTCATCAAAGAGACCTTCACGTTCTGGTTTCAAAGTACGGTAATTGATTGTTTCAGGTTTTTTGACTTCTCCATAAGACCATGAACGGACTTTACTTGGAGAAGCTAGGGTGATTTGCATACTTTTAAAACGATTTACATCAACCACTATTTCTTCCCTTTCTATTCTAAGTGAACTGCTTATTCTTGTTCAGCAGCTTCTTCTGTTGCTTCCGCTTTTGTTGCTTTCTCAGCTTCTTCAGCTTCAAAGGCTGCTTTAGCCTCTTGGGCTGCTTTTTCGCGGGCTTTTTCAAGGTCATCTACGTGGATGACATCTTCGTCCATTCCTTCATCCAAGTCGCGAAGTTCCACTTCTTGGTCATCTTCGTCTAGGACACGCATATCAAGACCAAGAGATTGCAATTCTTTGACAAGAACTCGGAAGGATTCTGGAACACCTGGTTTTGGAATTGGTTTTCCTTTTGTAATAGCTTCATAAGCTTTCAAACGTCCATTGATATCGTCAGACTTGTAAGTCAAGATTTCTTGAAGGACATTTGATGCACCATAAGCTTCAAGAGCCCAAACCTCCATCTCACCGAAACGTTGTCCACCAAACTGAGCTTTACCTCCGAGTGGTTGTTGAGTAACGGTTGAGTAAGGTCCGACTGAACGCGCGTGCAATTTATCATCGACCATGTGGTGGAGTTTGATCATGTACATGACACCAACTGACACACGGTTATCAAACGGTTCACCAGTACGTCCATCGTAAAGGATTGTTTTAGCATCACTATCCATACCTGCTTCTTTAACAGTTGACCAAAGGTCTTCAGAACTTGCTCCGTCAAAGACTGGTGTTGCGATGTGAATACCAAGAGTACGAGCTGCCATACCAAGGTGAAGCTCCATAACCTGACCGATATTCATACGTGATGGCACCCCAAGTGGGTTCAACATGATGTCGACTGGAGTTCCATCTGGAAGATAAGGCATGTCTTCTACAGGAACGATACGAGAGACAACCCCTTTATTTCCGTGACGTCCGGCCATCTTATCTCCGACCTTGATCTTACGTTTTTGAGCGATGTAGACGCGAACCAGCATATTAACACCTGATTGCAATTCATCTCCATTTGCACGTGTAAAGATCTTAACATCACGAACGACACCATCGGCACCGTGTGGTACACGAAGAGAAGTATCACGCACTTCACGAGATTTGTCTCCGAAGATAGCGTGCAAGAGACGTTCTTCAGCTGAAAGGTCTTTCTCACCCTTAGGTGTTACTTTACCTACAAGGATATCGCCTTCTTTAACTTCAGCACCGATACGGATAATCCCCATTTCGTCAAGGTCTTTAAGGGCATCTTCCCCAACGTTTGGAATTTCGCGAGTAATTTCTTCAGGCCCAAGCTTTGTATCGCGCGTTTCTGATTCGTATTCTTCAAGGTGGACAGATGTGTAGACATCGTCTTTGACCAAGCGTTCGCTCATGATAACGGCATCCTCGAAGTTGTAACCTTCCCAAGTCATGTAGGCAACGATTGGGTTCTGTCCAAGCGCCATTTCTCCATTTTCCATAGAAGGTCCATCAGCAATGAAATCGCCTTTTTCAACGACATCGCCAACTTTTACGAGAGTGCGTTGGTTGTAAGCAGTACCTGAGTTTGAGCGACGGAATTTTTGGATGTGGTAAACATCCAATGAACCATCTTCACGACGAACTTCTACCTTGTCAGCATCTGCGTAAGTAACTTTACCATCATACTGAGCAATCACAGCCGCTCCAGAGTCGTGGGCTGCTTGATATTCCATACCAGTACCAACGTAAGGTGCCTGAGGATTGATCAATGGCACAGCCTGACGTTGCATGTTGGCTCCCATGAGGGCACGGTTGGAGTCATCGTTTTCCAAGAAAGGAATACATGCTGTCGCAACGGCAACTACCTGTTTTGGTGATACGTCCATGTAGTCAACAACATTCGCTGGATACTCTTGGTTGACCCCTTGGTGACGTCCCATGACAATCTTCTCAGCAAATGTTCCATCTTCATTCAGACGAGAGTTAGCCTGTGCTACAGTAAATTCATCTTCTTCATCGGCTGTCAACCAAACGATTTCGTTTGTAACAACACCTGTTTCACGGTCAACTTTACGGTATGGTGTTTGAACAAATCCATACTTATTCAAGTGTCCGTAAGATGACAAGTTATTGATCAAACCGATGTTAGGTCCTTCAGGTGTCTCGATTGGACACATACGGCCGTAGTGAGTGTAGTGCACGTCACGTACTTCATATCCGGCACGGTCACGAGTCAAACCACCAGGTCCTAAGGCGGACAAACGGCGTTTGTGAGACAACTCAGAAAGTGGGTTGTGTTGGTCCATGAACTGTGACAACTGTGATGAACCAAAGAATTCTTTAACCGCAGCTGTTACAGGACGGATATTGATGATTTGTTGTGGTGTCAAGACTTCATTATCTTGAACAGACATACGTTCACGGACATTACGTTCCATACGAGAAAGTCCAAGACGTACTTGGTTGGCAAGCAATTCACCAACCGCACGGATACGACGGTTTCCAAGGTGGTCGATATCATCTACACGGCCAAGTCCTTCAGCCAAGTTGAGGAAGTAGCTCATTTCAGCAAGGATATCTGCAGGAGTGACGATACGAACCTTGTCATCTGGATTAGCATTACCAATGATTGTTACAACACGGTCTGGATCAGTTGGAGCAACAACCTTGAATTTTTGAAGAACAACAGGCTCAGTCACAACGGCTGCATCATTTGGAATATAAACAATCTTGTTCAAGTCACCATCCAAATGGCTTTCAATGCTTTCAATCACACTACGAGTCATAACAGTTCCAGCTTCTACCAAGATTTCTCCTGTTTCAGGGTCTACCAATGGCTCAGCAATGGTTTGATTGAGCAAACGTGTTTTAACATTGAGTTTTTTATTGATTTTGTAGCGACCAACTGCTGCCAAGTCATAGCGACGTGGATCAAAGAAACGAGCTACAAGCAAGCTGCGTGAGCTTTCAGCAGTCTTAGGCTCACCTGGACGAAGGCGTTCGTAAATTTCTTTCAAGGCTTCGTCTGTACGAGAATCCATTGGGTTCTTGTGGATATCTTTTTCAACAGTGTTGCGAACCAATTCGCTATCACCAAAAATATCAAAGATTTCATCATCACCTGAGAAACCAAGGGCACGAACCAAGGTTGTAAATGGAATCTTACGAGTACGGTCGATACGAGTGTAGGCGATGTCTTTTGAGTCACTTTCAAGTTCCAACCAAGCTCCACGGTTAGGGATAACCGTTGAACCGTAGCCCACTTTACCGTTTTTGTCTACTTTGTCGTTAAAGTAAACACCTGGTGAGCGAACCAACTGAGATACGATGATACGTTCACCACCATTGATGATGAAAGTACCCATTTCAGTCATGATTGGGAAATCACCAAAGAAAACTTCTTGAGTTTTGATTTCGCCTGTTTCTTTATTGATCAAGCGGAAAGTTACAAAAATTGGTGCTGAGTAGCTAGCATCGTGGATACGAGCTTCTTCTAGCGTATATTTTGGTTCCTTGATTTCATATCCAACAAATTCCAACTCCATCGTATCTGTGAAGTTTGAAATTGGCAATACATCTTCAAACACTTCCTTAAGACCATGGTCTAGGAAATCTTTGAATGAGTCAGTTTGAATTTCAATCAAATTTGGTAAGTCAAGAACTTCTTTGATTCTTGAAAAACTACGACGGGTACGATGTTTCCCGTATTGAACGTCATGTCCTGCCAAGATGATTCTCCTTTGTAAATAAGTTCCAAGCCTTGTCAATCAGGCTTTTCTAATCGTCATATGGTTGTAAAACCCCTATCACCGTGTCCTCTTGATGAATTTTCAGAATCTTTAAGCCTTTGTTACAAATACTCAAAATACTGAAAAAAAGCACAAAAAGAGCAGCTAAATCTGACTTTTTCAGAAGATTTAACTGCTGTGAGCCTTGTCTGGACAATATTTCAGACAAAACCTACGACAAATGATTATTTATATTATACCCTAATTAGCTAGATTTTTCAAGGGGATTCAGTAGTTTTTTGGTAATTTTTTCCCATAGAAAACTTGGCATCACATTCGAATCACACTATGGTACAAAAAACTGAAAAAACTATTGACTGAGAATGATTTTCAAGGTATAATAATAAACGTTAAGGCGGTATAGCCAAGTGGTAAGGCACGGCTCTGCAAAAGCTTGATCGTCGGTTCAAATCCGTCTACCGCCTTTCAATACCGAATTTATCGGAATTTATCAAGACAAAAAGCCCGTAAAATAGGGCTTTTTTATTTTTATCTCATGATAAAAAAGGATAACTTTAAAAAACTTTTGGGACAAAGTTCTTTCCATGACATAATTCCCTCATGAAATCAACTGAAAAAAGCTTCGTCACGCCTGGTGACAAAAGCCTCTAGTTTACTCTGTTTCTTCTTCTATTTCGACTTCGGTAATTTGGACCTTTACCTTGGTAACACGTCCATTCTTCACTTTATCATTGGTTAAGATAAGCTGTTTGTTTTGGCTGACCAATTCATGACTGAGTTTCTCAGTCGTTGGAATGGTTCCAATTCCTGTCAAATAATAACCAGCGATGGTATCAACGTCATCACTTTCCAGTTCAACATCAAAGTAATTATTGAAATCATTGAGGGTCATAGTTCCTTGAACAATATAGGTATCCTCGCCAATCTGATGAACATCTATTGCTGCTTTGTCCGTTTCATCATCGATTTCACCAACAATTTCCTCTAAAAGGTCTTCCAAGGTTACCAAACCAGCCATCCCACCGTATTCATCCAGCAAGATTGCCATTTGTCTTTGAGTGTTTCGCAATTCTTTTAGCAAGTCATCCACAAAAATAGTTTCAGGTACAAAAAGTGGATCTTGTAAGATTTTCTTCCAAACAATATTATCAAAACCGTCCACAAAACCAGCCTTAAGGAGACTCTTGGTGTGAATGATTCCAATCACATTGTCCTTATCCCCATCATAAACCGGGATACGAGAATAATTTTGTTTTAAAATACTTTGGATAATGGCTTGACTATCATCCTGAATATCCACCATAAAGGCATCCGTTCGAGGAACCATAACCTCTCGTGCCATCAGTTCATCGAGCGAAAAGACACCTTGTAGCATCTCAATCTCATCAGCATCCAATGTTTCTTCACTATTTGTCAGCATATAGGCAATTTCATCACGGGTCATCTTTTCATCCGCATCATCGAATGACATAGGAGTCAAATGGCTCAAGAAATTGGTCGAAGCAGCTAAAAGCCAAACAAAAGGACTGACTAGTTTTCCGATCCCAATGATAACCGGCGCTGTACGAATTGCCAAGGCATCCTTTAGATTAAGAGCGATTCTCTTAGGATATAATTCCCCAAAAACGATGGAAATATAGGTCAAAAATGCCAAGGATAGAAAAGTTGCCACGGCTTGTGCTGTTTCGCCATTTCCAATCCAAGAGGCAATCACACGGCCTAGAGTATCAGCTAAACTCGCCCCTGATAAGATTGTAATCAGGGTGATTCCTACCTGAATGGTTGATAAAAAGTGGTTAGGATTTTCTAGTACCTTCAGCAGGCGGATGTAGCGTCTGTCTCCTTCTTCCGCCTTTTGTTCAACTCGGGCACGATTAAGAGAAACCATGGCCATTTCTGTGGCTGAGAAAAAGGCATTTAATACCGTCAAGATAAACAATAAAACAAATTGTAGCAACAAATTCTGACTACTTGGGTCTTCCATAGTTCTTCTCCTAAAATAGTATCTTATCCTTTATTATATCACAAAATCTAGTCCAGTACATATTATTTTTTATCAGTGTCTATTCTAGTTCTACTTAAATTGTCCAGAAAAGAACTCCTATATCCACAAGTGACATAGGAGTTTATTTCATATTTTACTGAGTTACAGTTACTTCTCCAGTTCGGTAATCCAGTTGAAGTCCCTTTTGAACATTGGGAACTAGAACATTGAATTCCAATTCTCCATCCGAAGACTTGGCTTCAATCTGTGAAGCTGAAGGAACTAAATCCTCGTTTGAAGCGTAGTAAAGGGTTACACGGTAACGGACACGCTTGTTTTTATCCAAGGCTTTACGCACCTTACTTTCATAGTAGTTTTGACCAGTCGAATCCTCGGCCTGCGCCTGATTTGCCCAGGCTGTCTGAACAGCAATGTTTTTAGGATTGCTTGTCGAGGCATCAAAACCATCCAAACCACCGATTAAGGCATAGCCTAACAAGTGACCTCTATCGACTGCATGGGTATAAGAGCCCTTTAGATTCTTGACCTGATGCCAACCTGGTGGAGTCCAAGAAGTCGAACCATTCCCGGTTTCTTCACGATTCTTGTACTGGCGAGTAGCCTTAGACAAGAGGGCATTAGCTACGGTTGGCACTGTTTCCTTGCCCACTGTCTTTGTCTTATTATCAGCGTAGGGCTTACTTGAAACCTTGGCATTTAGGTTTGTTTTATTACCATTGACGATAAAAGCACCAGCCCCGTTCCACTCCAGACTCCCTTTTATTTGGCTTTTGACTGCGTCTGTTAAGACACTTTCTGCCAATTCTTGACCAGGCGCGTCTGGTGATTGACTTTTCTGACTCATTTTTGTCTTAGCAGCCTGATTTCCTAGTTCAGTCTGCTTAATATAGTAGCTCCCCGCAGATAAGAGCAATAACACTAGCAAACCAATCAGTGTCTGTCTTGTTTTTTTGTTCATATTTCTCCTTATCTTTAGAAAAAGGCTGGTCTCCCAGCCTAATTTCCTGTAAATTTATGAATCAATTCCTGCCATTTTGCTGGAGACAGGATAGCCCACGGATCTTGATCCTTGCCCAAGATTCCATAACCGACCATTAAACCGATTCCTAGGGCTAGAACGCCTAAAATCAGTACTATGATGACTAAAAGTAAACGCTTGACTACGTAGCTTGATTTCTTATTCATCTTCATCACTTGCCTCAATCCGCTGAATCTTAGCACCTAACTGCGCCAATTTCTCATGGAAACGGTAGTAGCCTCTATCCAAGTGAACCAATTTACCAACTACAGTTTCTCCCTGTGCTACCAAACCTGTCAAAATCAAGGCTGCACTGGCACGAAGGTCAGTAGAAAGAACTTCCGCTCCCTGCAAAGGTTGCCCACCAACAATACGAGCTGTATCACGGATAATCTCCGAGTGTAAGCCCATACGACGCATTTCTTCTAGGTGTTGGAAACGATTTTCGAAAACTGTCTCCACCATGGTTGATTCGCCTTTTGCAACTGTCATCAAGGCTGTAAATTGAGCCTGCATATCTGTTGGAAATCCTGGGTGGGGCAAGGTTTTCACATGGACAGCTTTTAGATTTTCTAGTTGAGAGCGAACGCGAATTCCTTCCGTCTCCTCCGTCACTTCCACTCCCATTTCAAGCAATTTGGCAATCAAGGGACGGTTGTGCTCCCAAACAGCGTCTTTAATCAAGACATCACCACCAGTCATGGCAGCAGCTACCATAAAGGTTCCTGCTTCGATACGGTCTTGGACTACATTGTGAGTCGTACCATGAAGTTTCTCAACACCAGTAATGGTAATGGTCTCTGTACCAGCACCCTTAACCTTGGCTCCCATTTCATTGAGGAGAATGGCTAGGTCCACAATCTCAGGCTCACGCGCAGCATTTTCAATCACTGTCACCCCATCAGCTAGAGTTGCAGCCATCATCAAGTTCTGCGTAGCACCAACACTTGGAAAGTCCATATAGATATGGGCACCGTGTAAGCGATCAGCCTTGGCTTCGATGTAACCAGCTGTCTGGCTAATCTTAGCCCCCATAGCTTCCAGACCTTTCAAATGAAGATCAATAGGACGGCTACCAATCGTACAACCACCTGGCATGGATACCTTAGCATGACCTACACGGGCAAGAATTGGTCCCAAGACAACGATGGAGGCGCGCATCTTGCTGACATACTTATAAGGGGCTTCCTCAGTGATGTCGCCAGTAGCATCCACCTCGACAAGATGAGCCTCCTCATCAAAGTCAACCTTGGCATTCAAACCACCAACCACCTGATTCATAATAAAGACATCCGACAAGATCGGTACATTCTGTAAGACTGTCTTTCCTTCACTTGCTAGAATAGTCGCTGCCAACAAGGGCAAGACTGCATTCTTTGCTCCGTCGATAGTAACACTTCCTACCAGACGATTATCGCCACCTTGAACCACAATTTTGTCCATACTCGTTTCCTTTACTCTTGATTTTATAATAATCCTCTAAGCGCTTCTTGCCACAACTGATACAGGCTGATAAAGAAAGAACTCAGGATGTAGCCCATGACAATGCTAAAAAAGGCTACTAATAAACGAACTTTTCCTGTATTCTCAGCTGTCACTTTTAAAACCTTTTCCCATCTAACAAGATTCTTTAAAAGGTAAAAACTCACATAAATAAAGAGCATGTGACTGCTTAGAGTGAATAATAATTGAACCATTTGACTATTATACCATCTTCTCTGTTTGTGCGCTAGTTTGGAAACTTAACTTAAAACTAGGGGTTGTTTTTCAAGTAATCAATTGCATCTTGTAAGGTTTTAACTGGCACGATTTTCATATCTGTCTTGATTGTTTTAGCTGCTTCTAGGGCTGTTTGGTAGTTGTTTTTCGCATTCGGATGCGCTTTTTGTTCTTCTTCGCTAACAGGGTTATCAGGGGCAAAGAAAATAGCAGCACCTGCCCTAGCCGAAGCTACAACCTTTTTATCAATACCTCCAATGTCCCCCACATTCCCATCACGGTCAATGGTTCCTGTACCGGCAACAATACGACCATTACGAAGACCTGGGTCAGCTATTTGAGTATAGATAGCTAGACTAAACATGAGACCAGCACTTGGGCCGCCAATACCAGCTGTTGAAAAGCTAATTGGGATATTGCTGATTACCTCTGTACGATCAATCAAGCCGATTCCAATCCCATTTTTTCCATTTTCCAAGCTGATAATCTTTCCTTCTGCAGACTTGGTTTGCCCATCCTCTTCATAGGTGACCTTGACGGAGTCCCCTAATTTTTGAGAACTGACGTAATCAATCAAGTCTTTGGAACTATCAAAGGTCTGATCATTGACTGCTGTGACCGTATCAGAGATATTGAGAATCCCTTTAAAGGTTGAATTATCCGTCACATTCAAGACATAAACCCCAAAGTACTTGAGTTCGATATCCTTACCAGCTGTTTTTAGACCTTGATACTTGGCCATATTTTGTGATGTTTGCATGTAGAATTGATTGATTCGCATAAATTCTACATCTGAAGAACCACCTGTAGTCTCCTGAGCACTACGAATATCTGTAAAAGGCGTCAACCAAGCATAAACCATATGGGCTAAAGTGGCATGCTGGACACCAACCGTAACGAAGTGATAGGCCCCAGCCGCCTGATCTTCTGTGTCATTTACTTTAAGGACTTGGCGAATATCTTCCGAACCACCTGGAACCTCTATATAGTAGGGCAAGGGCACCACAAATGCCAAGAAAGTCGCTATCAAGGCCGCAATGACATATAAGGGCCATCTAATCTTTTTTTTCATTTCTTATTTCCTCCAAAATACTCTCAGGAACATAGCAGGCAATATCCTGACCAAACTTCAATAGTTCTCGAACACCGGATGAACTGATATAGAGATGTTCAGGTCGGCTATGTAAATAAATGGTCTCTATATCAGGAGACAGCTGATGGTTGTAGTAATCAAAACTGGCTTCGTATTGCAAATCCGATGCATTTCTCAAACCTCGCACTAGGAAAGTAACCCCCAGTCTTTTTGCAACATCAACCGCCAATTCATCATGAGAAGAGACGACTTCAACATTCCCCAAATCTTCCAAAGCCTTTTCTAACCCCCGTTTACGACTTTCGATAGGGAGAAATCCTTGTTTGTGAGGATTAAAAAAAATACCGACATAGAGCTTATCAAAGAGTTTGCTAGCCCGTTCAATCATATCCAGATGCCCATTTGTCATCGGATCAAATGAGCCTGTGAATAAGCCAATCTTATCTGACATAGACTGTCACCTTACTAATTCCATAAATCTTTTCCTTCCAGATGCCCAGACAGGCAATTTCTTCTGGAAGTTCAACGGCCTTATCCGTCTCACACACGACCATGACATCTTCAGAAAAAAGTGCTCTCTCAGCCATTTTTTCAATATCTGCTACGATTTGTTCCTTGGCATAAGGAGGGTCTAAGAAAACGAGGTCAAATTCCCCAGATACCTGTTCCAATGCCCTCTCTACATCCATCTTGAGGAGTTGAAATTTTCCAACATCCTTGGTCATCTGAATATTTTCAGCCACGATAGTCTGAGCCTTACGGTCTCTCTCCACCAAAACAGCGCTGGACATGCCACGCGAGACTGCCTCAATAGATAAACCACCACTACCTGCATAAAGGTCTAAGACTCGTCCCCCTTCAAAGTAGGGACCAATCATGTTAAAAATAGCTCCCCTAACCTTATCCGAAGTAGGTCTTGTCGTCTTGCCTTCTAGTGTCTTGAGGGAGCGTCCCCCATAGATTCCTGATACGATTTTCATACCGTTTATTATACCAAATTATAGACAAAAAGAGAAAGAAAACCGAACCTTGCGGTTCGATTCTCTACAAAATATTTTCGTAAGTATCGCGGACTTCTTGAGGCCAAACACTTGTTTGCACTTCTCCGATATGTTTCTTGCGAAGTAGGAACATGGCCATACGAGATTGTCCAATTCCTCCACCGATTGTCAATGGGAATAGACCATTCAACAAAGCCTTGTGCCATTCCAATTCCAAGCGGTCTTCATCACCTGTGATGGCGACCTGACGGCGAAGCGTTTCTTCATCTACACGAATCCCCATAGAAGACAACTCAAAGGCTCCACCTAAAGACTCATTCCAAACAAGAATATCACCATTTAGACCCTTGTAGCCATTTTCAGACTCACTTGTCCAGTCATCGTAGTCTGGTGCACGTCCATCGTGCGGTTTACCATCTGGCAACTCACCACCGATACCGATCAAGAAGACGGCTCCAAATTCTTTACAAATAGCATTTTCACGTTCTTTCGGTGTCAAGTCTGGGTAGCGTTCTACCAACTCTTCTGTGTGGATAAAGGTGATTTGTTTTGGCAAGATAGATTCGATGTCATAGCGAGCTTCAACAGCTAGCTCTGTCAGGCGAATAGCCTTGTAAATCTTCTCAACTGTTTCTTTTAGATAAGCGATGTTACGCTTACCATTTGGGATAACCTTCTCCCAGTCCCACTGGTCAACATAAACAGAGTGAGTCGCATCCAGCGAATCTTCGTCTGGACGAAGGGCCTTCATGTGGACGAAAAGACCTTCACCCTCACCGAAACCAAAACGAGCCAAGGTATGGCGTTTCCATTTAGCAAGGGAGTGCACCACTTCATAAGTAGCGTCAGGGATTTGGAGAACCTTGACCGATACGGCATTCTCAATACCTGATAAGTTGTCCTGCATCCCGTCGCCGACCCTGCTCAAGATAGGACCTTGAACTTCGACAACTTCTAACTTATCTTTCAAATACTGGGTAAAAGTGTTTTTGACAAAGGAAATTTCTTCTTGTTGGTGGATAAAACTTTTCTTCATAGGCTACTCCTCAAAAATTAGTTAAAAGCATTATACACCTATTTCCAAGAAAAGAAAAGAGAAAATTTAAAAAAATCAGTGCTCCTTCGAACACTGATGTTAGGTACCTTCTAGTCATTGCGACCAAAGATACGCAAAATACTTAGGAAGAGATTGATAAAATCAAGATAGAGACTGAGAGCCATTGACACAACCCAACCTGTCGCTACACGACCTTGTGATTGTTCATAAGCGAGACGAATTCTTTGGTTGTCCCAAGCAATCAGCCCAGAGAAGACCAAGACCATGGCTACGCTGATCATATAATCAAAGAAGCCACTAGCCAAGAAAATATTGACTATCATAGCAATAATCAAACCGATGAGGGCTGCCATCATAGCACGACCAAGGCCACTCAAATCTTTCTTAGTGAACATACCGACTGCCGCCATGACAAAGAAGAGAAGGGCGCTTGATACAAAGGCAGACAAAACCGTACCTGGAGTATAGAAGGCCACCACAAAACTGAGGGTAAAGCCATTTAATACTGAGTAAAGTAAAAATACTGGAAGAGCCGCTGGACTATTTCTTGAAGCCATGCTACTGGCAACGAAAACCAAGGCCAACTCCGCAAAAGTAGCAATGGTCAACCAGAGACGCCCCTGCATCAAAAAGTAAACTAACTGAGACTGAAAGACCGTCAACATAAGGCCCGATACCAAAGCAGATAGTCCGATTCCCAGACCAACAAAGGCATAAACCTTAGCGTAAAATTGATTGAGACCTGCACGGTCATGTATAATAGTGTGATTCATCCTTTTCTCCTTTTCTATGAACATCTTTCCTTGATTATAGCAAAAAAAGTTAAAATTAGCTTAAATGGAAGATTAAAATACCGGCTGCAACGGCAACATTCAAACTCTCTGCCTGCCCCTTCATACTAATGTGGACCAATTGATCTGCACTTTCAGCCATGAGGCGACTAATTCCTTGACCCTCATTTCCCATGACTAGTACAAAATTTTCTATAGGAGGCAGTTCTCTGTAATCAACAGAATCTTTAGATAGGGTTGTTGCCAGCACTGGGATAGTTGCTTCCTTAGCTTCCTCGAGAAGCCTTTGACTAGACATTCGGTAAATAGGCAGATGAAAATGACTGCCTTGCATGGAACGTAGAGTCTTGAGACTATAGATATCTGCCGACTTTTCTGAAACAATCACTCCAGTAAAACCTGCTGCATCTGCAGTTCGAATGATAGTTCCCACATTACCAGGATCTTGCACATCTTCCAAAAACAAGAACTTGCCCTGACTAAAGTCAGCTTGTCCTACTTCTTCTTTTTGAACCACCGCAACAATTCCTTGTGGAGTCTGAGAATCTGCCAAATCTAGCAAAATATCCTCTGAAACCCAGACAGTTTGCGGAAAAGCAGCTAACTGATCTCGGTAATTTTCTAGGGCAAAGATTTTCTCAATCGTCACCCCAGCTTGCACAGCTTCTTCAAACAAGTGCCAGCCTTCAATCAAATAGGCAGACTTGCGGTATTTTTTTTGGTGTAATTTCTTGGCATTTTTTACCACAGAATTGGCTTTTGAGGTTATAATAGTCATAGAAATATTATAACACAATCAAAGGGGATTGGTATGCAAAAGGTTAGAATGATTGCACAAGGTAGGGTGCAGGGAGTCGGCTTTCGTTGGGGTGTTTACAGCTTGGCGCTTGAAATTGGTGGCATAACAGGTCGGGTATGGAATAACGACGATGGCACAGTGGAAATCTTAGCCCAAGCAGACTCATCTGCTATCATGGCAAAATTTATCCAAGAAATCCGCAAAGGACCCACACCTTTTTCAAAAGTCAGCTACTTAGATGTCAAACTGAGTAACTTTCCTCCTTACCCTGACTTTAAAATCGCAAATTAAGTCTCTAGAACTATTGTATATTTTGTAAAAAAACAGTAGAATAGAAAGGTATAATTTTTAAAGAAGGAATAAAAACAGTGAAATCTATTAAACGTTTTGCACTCTCAGCTATGGGAGTGGCTATGTTGCTAGTTTTGGCAGGTTGCGTTCAGATTGATAAAGCAACAGGTAAGCCAATTGGTCCCGTTTGGGATTTCTTGGGTGCCCCAATGGGAGAAGCTATCAAGTACTTCGCTACTGATAAAGGTCTAGGCTTTGGTGTCGCTATCATCATCGTAACCATTATCGTGCGCTTGATTATCTTGCCACTTGGTATCTACCAATCATGGAAGGCAACGCTTCACTCTGAAAAGATGAACGCCCTCAAGCACGTCCTTGAGCCACATCAAACTCGTCTCAAGGAAGCGACTACTCAAGAAGAAAAACTCGAAGCCCAACAAGCTCTCTTTGCTGCTCAAAAAGAGCACGGCATCAGCATGTTTGGCGGTGTAGGATGCTTCCCTATCCTCCTTCAAATGCCTTTCTTCTCTGCTATCTACTTTGCTGCCCAACATACTGAAGGTGTTGCTCAAGCAAGCTACCTAGGAATTCCTCTAGGTTCTCCAAGTATGATTTTGGTTGCCTTCGCTGGTATTCTTTACTATCTTCAATCGCTCCTTTCACTTCACGGAGTAGAAGATGAAATGCAAAGAGAACAAATCAAGAAAATGATTTACATGAGCCCACTCATGATCGTCGTCTTCTCCCTCTTCTCACCAGCCAGCGTCACACTTTACTGGGTTGTCGGTGGTTTCATGATGATTCTCCAACAGTTTATCGTCAACTATATCGTTCGTCCAAAACTTCGCAAAAAAGTCCGTGAAGAACTAGCCAAGAACCCACCAAAAGCACGTGCTTTCTCTACACCAAGTGGACGAAAAGACGTTACCCCTGAACAACCAACTGCTATCACAAGCAAGAAAAAACACAAAAATCGCAACGCTGGAAAACAACGTTCGAGATAAGAAGAAAAAGGCTTAGCTTGTTTGCTAAGTCTTTTTTGCAAGTCATACTCTTCGAAAATCTCTTCAAACCACGTCAGCTTCGCCTTGCCGTACGTATGGTTACTGACTTCGTCAGTTCTATTCACAACCTCAAAACAGTGTTTTGAGCTAACTTCGTCAGTTCTATCTACAACCTCAAAGCAGTGCTTTGAGCAACCTGCGGCTAGCTTCCTAGTTTGCTCTTTGATTTTCATTGAGTATCAAAAGCCCGATGTTTCCATCAAGCTTTTTTTTATCCATGTACACGTTTCATATAGTCTTGGTAACTTTCGGTATCCATGAGTTGTTTAGCGTTCTTGACGCGGTCTGCTGTTGGAGGTTTGACCCCTTCGAGGGAATATGGAATTCCCAATTCACGCCATTTAAACTCACCCATAGTATGATAAGGTAGAATTTCAAACTTATCAACATTTTTGAGGGTCTTGACGAACTTCCCAAGTTCAATCAAGTCATCATCTCTATCTGTCAATCCTGGAACTAGCACGTGGCGAATCCAGACAGGTTTTCCAATATCTGATAGATACTGGGCACAAGCCAAGATATTTTTATTGGTTTGGCTAGTGACAATCTTGTGCTGTTCTTCGTTGATTTCCTTGATATCCAAGAGGACCAAGTCAGTGACAGCCATGAGTTTGTCAAACTTTTCAAGGTAACGTGGTTTATTACGGAAAGGCAGTGCACAGGTATCCAAGGTACAGTGGATTCCTTGTTCCTTGGCCTTGGTAAAGAGGGCAATCAAGAAATCAATCTGCAAGAGGGCTTCTCCTCCACTGACTGTAATCCCCCCCTTATTTCCCCAGAAACCGCGGTAGCGCAAGGCTTCCGTCAAGACATCATCTACCGTCCGTTCACGTGACTTATTGGACTCCATAGCCCAAGTGTCCGGGTTGTGGCAATACTGGCAACGCATGTGACAGCCCTGCAAAAAGACAATAAAGCGAATACCAGGCCCATCTACTGACCCAAAGCTTTCTGTCGAATGCACCATTCCTGTCACTTGTCCATAATCAATTGTTTCTTCAGACATATCGTTACCTTCCTTGAAAACGTTTTATAGTTTTATTATATCACGACTTGAAGGAAAAACAAGATTTTTGCCTATTTTTTAGAAAGCAATCTGTTTTTCAATTTTATTTTCAATTAATTATCATTTTATTCTTCAAAATCAAAGCCATACAAGGTTGCAAAGTAGTCCTCAGGGCGCTCTGCACGGCGGATTTGACGGGCTTTTCCTTCTTCGGTATAGAGGATTTCCGCAGAACGAAGTTTGGCGTTGTACTGGTAGCCCATTGAAAAACCGTGAGCACCTGTATCATGAATTACCAGCAAATCACCGATTTCTGTATGAGGCAGTTCGCGATTTACTGCAAATTTATCATTGTTTTCGCAGAGTGAGCCGACCACATCTACCACTTCAGCTAGTCCATCTGGATGGGTCACGTTAGTAATGTGATGATAAGCTCCGTACATAGCTGGGCGCATAAGGTTGACTGCTGATGCATCCACACCTAGATAGGTACGGTAAGTTTTCTTCTTATGAGTGACTCTTGTGACCAAGGCACCGTGAGGTGCCAACATAAAACGACCCAATTCGGTAAAAATCTTGACCTGACCAAGACCTGCTGGCGCAAGAACCTCTTCATACACCTTACGAACCCCCTCACCAATCAAGGCGATATCGTTCGGCTTCTGGTCTGGACGATAGTTGACACCAATACCACCAGAAAGATTGATAAAGTCTAGCGAAATGCCCAACTTTTCCTTGATTTCAACAGCCAATTCAAAAAGCTGACGCGCTAACTCTGGATAATAGAGATGGGTCACGGTATTGGACGCTAGGAAGGAGTGAATCCCAAAAGTCTTAGCTCCTTTTTCCTTCAAGATGACAAAGGCTTCAAAGAGCTGGTCCTTGGTCATACCAAACTTGGCTTCTCCAGGATTGTCCATAATGTCTGTTCCCAGTTCAAAAACGCCTCCAGGATTGTAACGACAAGAGATGATTTCTGGAATGCCTGCTGCACGCTCCAGATGTTCAATATCTTCAAAGGCATCCAAGTTAATGGTAGCACCCAATTCACGCGCATAGGCATATTCCTTATCTGGCGTGTTGTTTGAAGAGAACATGATCTCAGAACCTGGAAAATCCAGTTTATGGCTCATCAAAAGCTCCACATAACTAGAGCAGTCCACACCGCAACCTTCCTCTTGGAGAATTTTCAAAATAGCTGGGGTGGGAGTAGCCTTTACTGCAAAATATTCCTTAAAGCCCTTGTTCCACGAAAATGCTTGGTTGACGGCTCTTGCCTTCTCACGAATCCCCTTCTCATCATACAAGTGAAAAGGTGTCGGGAACTCAGCAACAATCTTTTCTAAGTCTTCTTTATTGATAAATGGTGTTTTCATAAGTTTCCTTCTATTCTATTTGCAAAGAAAGGCTGGGACAATCGTTCCAACCTTTAGTTCTATCTCTTATTTATCTTCGTCAAAGATATTACCAACCTCAACATCGATGGCTTGGTTCTTGACATCAATATTGGTTACCTTCAAGAGTGACTTGTAGTCAAACTGCTTTTCGCGTTCTTCTTGAGCATTATCCGCAAAGACCGCTACACCTGCCAATTCTGAATCAAACTCACGCAAGAGACTAATCATCCCGTTGACAGTTCCTCCGCCTTTCAAGAAGTCATCCACAATCAAGACACGGCTGCCAGCCTTGAGACTGCGTTTTGAAAGGAACATTTTCTCAATGCGGTCACCACTTGAACCTGAAACATAGTTGACGCTGACAGTTGAACCTTCGGTAATTTTCAAGTCACGGCGCACAATAACAAAAGGAACATTGAGGACATTGGCAACTGCATTTGCAAGTGGCACACCCTTGGTCGCTACTGTCATAACCGCGTCAATTTTTTGGTCCATAAAGCTCTTGGCAATAATGCGTCCAATATTTTTCAAGATAGCTGGTGTGCTAAGCAAATCTGACAAGTAGATATAGCCACCTGGCAAGATACGGTCACTTTCTGACAACTTGGCACGCAAGTCTTCAACCATTTCCTTGGCATCATGGCTTGAGATTGATGGTGTGAAAATGACACCTCCGCCAGCACCAGTTACTGTCTGGATGTGACCAATTTCAATTTCCTCAAAGGCGCGTTTGATAATCACGATATCTTCTGAGATGGATGATTTAGCAGATTCATACTTTTCAGCAAAAGTATTGAGACTAGTTAGTTTATAAGGATGATTAATCAAATAGTTGGAAATGACAACCATCCGATCACTTCTTCTTAATTTCATTTCTATTTCCTATTCCATTTTTATTCAAAAAATCAAAAAAGCAAACTAGAAAGCTGGTCGCTGGTGGTTCAAAACACTGTTTTGAGATTGTCGATAGAACTGACAATTCCTGTAATATACCTGTATATATACATACGACAAGGCGATACTACCCTAGTTTGAAGAGATTTTCGAAGAGTATTCATTTTTGTCTTTTACTTATTATACCATATTCACATAAAAAAACGAACATTCTTATCCTAAAAAATGCTCATTTTTCTTAAATTGTTAATCTAAATCTGGTTTATAGAAGGAACGATTATCCATAGCGAAGATTTTATTGGTCATCTCTCCTTTATCCACCAAAGCCAGAGCTGTTGACATCATCATCATGCTGGCATCCAGATTGTCAATCATATGGATAATCTCTGCTTCCATAATGCGTGGACGGACTGGGCTTCCATACTCAAGTAAGCCGTGGTGACTGAGGATGACGTGGCGGAGCAGAACGACTTCTTCCTTGGTATCATCGATACCGAGCTCCATCACTGTCTTGGTAATTTCGCTATCAATGAGAGCGATATGCCCAAGAAGATTGCCTCTGACCGTGTACTCAGTCTGTTCTGGTCCCGTCAACTCGATGACCTTAGCCAAGTCATGCAGCATAATCCCAGCATAGAGCAGACTCTTATTGAGCTGAGGATAGACTTCGCTAATAGCATCTGCCAAACGCACCATGGTTGCCGTATGATAAGCCAAACCCGTTTCAAAGGCATGGTGGTTGGTTTTGGCAGCTGGATAGGAGTAAAATTCCTTATCATACTTGGTGTATAGATTTCGAACAATTCGTTGCCAAACAGGATTTTCTATTTTGAAAACCATCTGAATCATATACTCTCGGATTTCCTTGACATCAACTGGCGACTTGACCTTGAAATCATCTGGGTCATTGGGTTCACCGGGTTGAGGCAAGCGTAGAGTGATTTGATTGACCTGTGGAGTGTTGTTATAAACTTCTCGGCGCCCTTTCATGTGGACAACCTTACCTGCTGTAAAGGCCTCAACGTTATGAGGTTGGGCATCCCAGAGCTTCCCATCAATCTCGCCACTATCATCCTGGAAGGTAAAGGCTAGGTAGTTTTTCCCAGCTCGAGTTTGCCTCAGGTCAGCTGATTTGATTAGGTAAAAGCCTTCAAATAGCTCATCTTTTTTCATGTGACTAATCTTCATATTCTTCCTCATTTTCTTGGAAATGGAGTAGATCAAGCGCAGGCTCACCTTCTGACAACTCAATGTGACGGAGCGTCCGCTCGATAGCTGTGGTACGACGGTTTAATAGTTCATCAATATTGCCAGAGGCATGTTGGAGATGTTTTTGTGCCTTGACCAGAATGCCACCAAAATTGCCAAACTCGGTCTTAACGCTAGCAAGAGTCTTGCTGATATGGTCGGCACTCTTTTGGATATTGAGAGTCTTGAAGCCAACCGATAGGGAATTGAGCAGAGCTGACAGGGTACTTGGTCCTGCGACAATAATCTGCTCCTCCCGTCTCAAATCATCAAAGAAGACCGGATTGCGGACAATTTCTGAGTAGAGACCTTCTGTCGGAACAAACAAAACTCCAAAATTGGTCGTCCGAGGCGGTGCTATGTACTTGCTCTTGATATCCTTGGCAAAGCGCTTGACACTTGCTAGGAGTGACTTGCGACAGCGTTCAATCTCGTCCCTATCACCTGCTTCATAGGCTTCTTCTAGGCGGTAATAATCTGCTAGTGGAAACTTAGAGTCAATTGGTAGATAGACGTACTCTTGGTCGCCTTGTCCGGGTAACTTGATGGCATACTCCACTCGTTCACTAGAGTTTTCAACCGTTGCGTATTCTCGTTCATACTGGGCAGGGGTCATGATGTCTTCAATAATTTGTCCCAGTTGCAATTCACCCAGAATTCCTCGCGTCTTGGTTCCAGAGAGAACCTTGTTGAGGGCTCCGACATCGCGGGCAACTGTCTGCATTTCTCCAAGGCCACGATTGACTGACTCCAGTTGCTTGGAAACTGTCTCAAAGGAAGCCTGCAAGCGCGTCTGCAAGGTCTTTTCTAGTTTTTCCTCGACTGTTTGGCGCATTTGTTCCAAGCGTTGCTCATTTGATTCCTGCAAGGCTTGGAGACGTTGGTCGGTCTTGTCTCTGGTTTGCAAGAGATTATCTGTCATTTCTTGACGGACTTGAGTTAAGCCTTGGTGCAACTCGATTCGAACTTCTTGCAAACGGTCGCTGACAGCTACTTCCAAGTCTTTTTGGTCCAACTGGCTGGCTTGTCTGGCTTGTTCAAAACGGTAATCCAACTGGTCTGACAAGTGATCTGCCTGATCCTCCAAGCTCTTGCTGAGATGTTTTTCCTGCTTATACTGCCTCTGCCAAATCAGAAAGAGTCCAGCTAGGTTGGCAATCAATAATAGAACAAGTAAACTTTCCATCCTACCTCCTGTCCTTACTATGTAGCACGACCACATAGCCATCTGGGCAAGTCACCGAAACTTCCCTATCTATATATTCGTTAGAAGCGTACACTTTTTTAAAGAAAAAATTTTCCTCTGTCAACTCATACTTGGCACCGAGAATGGTCAGCTGGCTATCCCGAACTGGCATAAAGGCTAGATAGTTGTAGTCTGAACGAGGCTGTAACTGACTGGTCCCTTCCGGACAATAGGCAATCAAGTTTTGCCCATCCTCAATTTCGATCTGGCGCATAAAGGGTGCTAATTTGGGATTGCTAGGTAGAAAGACGTTGGCAAGCATATGGTCAATACGACCACCCAAGGCACCGAAAATAGTGACCTGAGCCTGAGAATTCTTCTCAAAAATAGTTAAGAGAGCCAATTCCAGATCTGTATCATCCTTTTCTGGTCGGGCTTGGATAAAATGCTGGGCACGTTTTTGAATCACCTGTCGCTCTTCTTCCGTCACAGAATCAAAATCTCCAACCGCTAGAGCAAGAGGTAGATTTTCCTCCAAGACCCAGAGCGATCCTCGATCTACACCGACAAAACTATCAAAGTCCGTCCGATAATGACCGCGGTCTCCTCCTGCAAAAACGGCAACCCTAGTCCAGTTGTTTTCTGAGAGTTTGTACTCGCTCATTGACATCTCCCTTAAAGACATAGGAACCTGCTACAAAAACAGTCGCGCCAGCTTCTTTGGCTTGGGTAATAGTTTGATCATCAATCCCACCATCGACTTCAATCTCAAAGTTCAAGCCTTTTTCATCACGAAGAGCAACCAACTCACGGACCTTATCCATGGTCTCTGGTAGAAAGGCTTGCCCACCAAAGCCTGGATTAACTGTCATGACTAAAACTTGGTCAACTAGATGAAGGACGTGCTTGATGGCTTCAACTGGTGTGCCAGGATTGATAACAACTGAAGGTTTGACCCCTAGAGAACGAATTTTTTGGAGGGCGCCATGGATATGGGGTGTTGCTTCTACATGGATACTGATGATATCTGCACCTGCGCGCGCAAAGTCTTCTAAATGATGCTCAGGGTTTGACACCATCAAGTGGCAGTCAAAGACCATCTTACTATGAGGACGAAGACTCTCTACCACACCCGCACCAAAACTGATTTGCGGTACAAAATGACTATCCATGATATCGATATGGGCATATTCTGCCCCAGTTGCTTCTAGACGTTTGATTTCACGTTCAAAGTTGGCATAATCTGCTGCCAGAATTGACGGAGCAATCTTGTATTGAGACATAGGTTTCTCCTTATTTTGGAATTTTTTTGCTGACTTTTTTATAGGTTTCTCTGCGATTTTCAATCTCACTGAGGAATTGCAGGTAGTTGTCAAAACGGAAGGTGGCAATAATTCCTTCTTCTACAGCTGGCTTAACCGCACACGACGGCTCATGGGTATGGGTACAAGTACGAAACTTACAGTCTCGGCTGACACTGTCAATCTCTGGAAAGGCCTGATTGAGATCTTCTGCTGTTGACACTTCATAATCCAGAGATGAAAAACCTGGTGTATCTGCGATTTTACCCCCATTAAGGTTGTAAAAACTAACAGCTCGAGTGGTATGGCGCCCGCGACCTAGACTGTCTGAAATTTCTCCTGTTTCAAGATTGAGGTCTGGTGCGATTTTATTAAGAAGAGTTGACTTTCCAACGCCTGTCTGCCCCATAAAGACTGTAATCTTACCTGTTAACAAAGGCAGGAGTCTCTCTTTACTGGTCACAAAGTCATAGCCAATGTCACCATAGGTCTGCTGGTAAAAATCCAATTCTGACCGATCTTCCAGTAGGTCCATTTTGGAAATATAGACGATGGGATGAATCCCCTTGTGTTCCAAAAGAACCAAGAACCGATCCAGCAAATTACTGTTAAAATCAGGTTCCTTGACGGACATGATTACTACAGCTTGATCAATATTAACAATAGGCGGACGGACCAGACTGTTTTTCCGTTCGTGAATTTTTAGGATATAGCCTTCTGAATTTTCCTCGGCAGAGAAATCTACCCAGTCCCCAACATAAGGGGTATGGCCTTTTTTACGGAAATTCCCACGCGCGCGTGTTTGATAAACCTGGCCATCACTCTCCACATAATAGAAACCTGCCAAGGCTTTAATGATTTGTCCCTGCATCTTAGAGTCCTTGCCCTTTAAGTGCGTCTGCTAGGCTGGCAAATTCTGCCAAGCTGAGAGCTTCCCCACGCACACTTGGTGACAAGCCTGCTTGATCCAAAGCCTTGGTCAATTTATCCTTAACTTCTTCAGTCTTGCCAAAGTAACCTGTCAAGTTATTCCACAAGGTCTTGCGGCGATGGGTAAAACTAGCCTTGGAAACCTTAAAGAAAAAGTTCTCATCTTCTACTGCTACGGCTGGTTCTGGACGACGCACCATTTTCAAGATGGCTGAGTCCACGTTTGGCGCTGGCACAAAGACCGTACGAGGCACGATAAAGGCAACCTTGGCAGTCATGTAATACTGAACCGCAATCGACAAGCTACCATAAGCCTTGGTATTTGGTTGAGCCGAGATACGGTCCGCCACTTCTTTTTGCATCATGACCACAAACTCACTAAAAGGAATGCCACTTTCAATCAAGTGCATGAGAATAGGCGTTGTGATGTAGTAAGGCAAATTAGCCACTACCTTGATTGGCAGGTCAGGATTTTTAAAATTCTGGATATGCTGCGCCAAATCGACCTTGAGAATGTCCTCGTTGACTACTGTTACATTGTCAAAATCACGCAGGGTATCTGCCAAAATAGGCACCAAACGGTGGTCAATTTCAAATGCCATGACTTGAGCTGCACGCTCAGCCAAAAATTCTGTCAAGGCACCAATCCCTGGCCCGATTTCGATAACATTTACCTGGTCATCAATCTCAGCCGTATCCACGATTTTTTGAAGGATATTGGTATCCGTCAAGAAATTTTGCCCGAAGGACTTTTTAAAGGTAAAACCGTGACGCTCCAGCACTGCCTTGGTCACGCTATAATCTGCAATTCTCATCTATTCTCTTTTCTATTATCCGTTACTACTATTGTAACACATTCCCCTTGTATTTTGGGGGTGAAAATCATACCAAAAAACTATCTTTCCTCATGAAGAAAGATAGTCTTGGAAATCTTTAAAGGGGGACTGAGCGGTTCTCTCGAAACATACGTTCATACTCCTCGAAAATCTCTTCAAANNATTTTCATTGAGTATCAAAAAATCAGCTTCTTGATAACTTCGATTTTCAGGTAGGGTCAAATCTACATCCTCCTCCACATCGTACACTGTCAATTCAACCGTTTGAGGTAAATTTTTCAAACGATAATGCTTTTGCCTTTGCCCTTCAATGCTAGCAAAATCAAGCAAATAGCCATTCACTCGGATTTGAACCAAAAGGAGATGATTGGTCATGTTTTCCATGATGAGAATATCTTCTAAACCACCTCTGGCACTAGGATAATCAGACACCCTGCGAATACGGATTTTTTCACACATGAGCAAGCTCCCTCATATCAATGATTTCATCGGCCTTATTCCAGACTAGGGGATTATGGGTCGCAATGATGATCATTCGATTTTCATCTTTCAAGCCCACCAAGAGATTCATAACCTCCTCTGAATTTTCAGGATCAAGAGCTGCTGTTGGTTCATCTGCCAAAATCAAGGGTGGATTTTTCAAAATAGTCTTCGCAAGGGCAACTCGTTGAGCCTCTCCCCCAGATAAAGTATAAATTTTTTGTTCTAAATCCAAATACCCTAGATTAACTTTTTCTAAAGCCTCCACTTGCCTTTCCAAACGTTCTACTTTTGAGATTTTCTGACCAACAAAGCCTAAATCCAAATTCTCTTTGATTGATTGGTTTTCTAAGAGGCCAAAATTTTGAAAGAGATAGCCCATCTGGTCTCGAAAATACTCACGAGTGGGAATGGTTTTTAAATCTTTCCCCTGATAAAGAACCCGTCCTCCATCTATCTTTTCTAGTTTGCCTAAGATATTCAGCAACGTCGTCTTTCCGCTTCCACTCTTTCCGATTAAGGCATAAACCTTGCCCTTCTCCAGCTTGAGATTTAAACCAGAGAAAATCGCGCGGTCATTAAATTTCTTTTCCAATCCTTGAATATCAATCATCTTATTTTCCTTTCAATACTGCCATGCTACCAGCTTCTTCTTTTTTATCCTGCCTTACTAAAATCAAGAGGGCGTTAAGCGTAAATAAAGTTACAACTAGAGCGCTAATCAAAGCATCTCCTGTCAAAATACTAGATAGGACTAGGCCAAACAAGAGAACTCCTCCTTGCGCCAGTAAATACTTGCCATGAAGCTCATAGATTGTCATACCAGAAAGACGTTTAATCATTATCTCCCGTCTGAACTGCTCAAAATAGAGAAGATTCATGGAATCAAATAACAAGATAGCCGTAGATAGGGTCAAAATCGTCCCAATAAGGAGAGAGTAAAACTCCACCCGTTTGTCATTTAGTACCTTGGCAAAAAATAGCTGGCTTTTTACCAAGTAAGAGACCTTGTGATACAGACCTTGCTCTTTTAGAGCGGTGATGCTGTCTCCATATCGATCTAGTTTCAAGGCACTATTAGCCGTAGTTCCCCACAACATCCCTGCAACAGGTCTTGTTCCAGTCGCTTGCGGCGTTAGAACTACAATAATCGGATCTTTTAGGTACTGACGTGTTGTCTTGTACCCATCATTATAGATGAAACGTTCCTGTCCTGTTTCTGTAAAAGCTAGCCTTAACTGTGGAAGGTAGTGTTTCTGACTCGTCGCCTCTACACTTTCAGATGAAAATCTTTGCAGGTAATCTGTAAATAATCTTTGATAGTAGGCAGACTGCTCTCGCAAGCTCTCAGGCAAGATCAGCCCAAACTCTCCCTCAGACAAGTTTTGCATCTTATCCATAAACTCTGAAGAAACGGTAATCTTTTCTTCTATCAGATAGCGCGGTGAGACATAGATAACATTCCCTGACGGTGTGTAGTCACTGAGACGATTGCCATCTAGGTCCACTTCTGCTCCATCTGAGAAATTGTCAACATTGCTCATGATATAAAAAGAGTCTGTATTGGCTAACCGTTCTTCAGTAAATGTCTGCCACTCACGATTATCCTTACGCATTCCTTCTTCATCGGCAAATGCACTAGACCAACCAAAGGATAGACGGTAACGGTCTGAGGACTGGCTCCATTTATCGCTTGCCTTCTCCATCTCCTGCATTTCACGGTAGTGGGGGAGGAGAGCTGTCGCACTCGATCCGACCACCAATACAGCTAAGAGTTGCCCCACCATCATCAATGTCATCATACGTTTGAGAGGGAGTTTCCCTTTCAATAAATCCACCAGACTATTTTCCTGTAAACCGAGTAGATAGACGACACTTAGTAAGGTAGAAATCCCGGCCAAAGTCAATCCATAAAGTAGGAGAGCAATGATGACAAGTTGCACCGTTGCCATAAACAAGGCACCTTGATACCAGAGAAGCCCCAATCCCACAAGACTGGATACCAGCACTGAGCAGATAAGCTGTCTCACATCTTCTAACACTGGTCTGAGAACCACCCCAAACAAGCTCTCACCAGCGATTAAGCGAATCCCTGCCTGACGAAGGGACTTGATCCGATAAATCAGGGTCAAACTCATAAAAGTCAGCAGAAAAATAGCTAGACTCAGTAGCCCCATTGGGGTAGCAGACAAGAGGACGACCATCGAAAATGCCTCTGTTCTATTCGAGACAACACCATTATAACCAAGCTCTTGCAGGGCGGTCTGTAAGCTCACTCCATCCAAACTCCCTGACACAATCAAGTAAGACCCTAATAAATCACTCGTTTCTGCACTCTCCTTGGAGGAAATGGTCAAACCTTCTGGAAGCTCTCCCTGACCATAAGTGGCATAGGTAAAGCGTGTTTCTCCAGCTTCATTTGGCTCAACAATCCGACGAGCGATGAGACTATTGTGCTCTACCGCAAAGTTACTCAAAGCCTCTGTCACCTCTTCGCGACTAGCTACTGGCTGGTCTAGCCCAGTACCCATCACGTCAACAGAGGGATAGTTACCAAATAAAATCTCTTCTCGATGATCAACGGAATTTATCACCATATAAAGCGATACCAATACCATTGAAATCAAAATAAATAAACGTTTCATCACTTCCTCCAAAAAGTTACTTGGTCACTTAGTGAGAAGGTGACCACAGTCACCGCCATGTTAAGAAGTTTATTAAGTTCTTTCTACTAGCAACATCTTCAAATATATTATATCCGTTTTTTCAAGAACTATCAAGGACATCAATGTCCTTAAAATCTAACTATTTCGTGTCATTTTTGGCTCACATTCAAAAAAACAGTTCTAAAGACGAACTTTAGAACTGTTTTGATGCGAGAACAGGGACATTTTTGTCACTGATTCACTATGTTTATAAATATTTTTTGACATCCTCTTGCCATTCCTCTGTCAATTTCTTTACTAGAAATCCATCTCCAATTAGCTGCGCAAATGTTTTAGAAGACTGATAAAATGATTCAGCTAAACTAAAATCTCTTTCTTCTCTTAATGCTTGCTTCCACAAAAACATAAATACAAGAGGTTTCTTTTGATAATCTTGAGTTTTATCCATAATTTCTTGTAAACACGATAGATAATCATTAAAACAATCAGTTACTCCTACCTTTTCAAGACAACACATTCCTGAAATAAGAGTATCTCTAATTATAAAGTAATTCTCTATTTGAGTTATCTTCTTCTGTTCCAAAAGAAGGAACATTATCTTTTCGATTTGATTCACAAATTTGGCAAGATCGTTTCTAATGAGCATTTGATAAAAAAACAAACGAACCAACAACATATCATTTATTGAATAAGCTTCTTTTTCTATAATCTGAGGCATATATTCCTCAAGTATTAACTCTGCATATTCAGGCCTTCTAGTTCTAGAAGTATCTAAACACGCCTGCAATACTTCACATGCTAATTGTTCTTCTTTAGGAAGATTATCAAAGTATGTTTTATAAATCTCTTCCAAACACGCTTCTTTCTTATCATACTCCTCTTCTTTACCATAGATTGGTTCACGTAAAATCTGGTATTTCAATTCTAAATAAGCAGAAGGAAGAGCTGAAAAATCCGGCATAAGGCTATAAGCTGGAACTCCTAGCCGGCGAGCAATATAGTCTAACTTGGGCAAACTCGGTTGCGAAGCTCCACTTTCAATTCGCGACAGTTGACGAACTGTCAGTTCTTGCTCATCTCCACAAAAATCTGGACGACTAATTCCTTTTTCTATCCGAATCTCTTTAATTTTTTGACCAATTAACATCAGACGCCTCCTCTTCTACCTGCTTCGAAAAATACTGTGAAACTTAAAAAATTGTAACGGCTACATCTTTCCTACTCATAATATTTCATAGCTTCTTCCACTTCCGCCAAGGTGACCCCAAACAACTCTAAGCGCTTGAGGAGTTGCTTGCCGTTGGAATAGCCGATTCGGAGAGCTTCTCCTAGATATTCTCGTCGCTTACGGCTGTCTGCCTCTGCTAGAAAACCAAGGCGAATCAAGTCGCTACGACTGATGTCAAACTGGCTCTCATGTTCAAATTGTTCTGTCACCTGAGCTAGAGCCGTTTTCAAGTCTTCATAACTGGCATGCTCAATTCCCAGAGAATGCCCCTTGGTCTTGGACTTGGGAACAGCTTCATCTCGTTTGAGGAAGGCATGCTGAACTGTTGGAATGGCCGTCATAATCATGCGACGAATCCGCTCCCCATTAAAATCTGGGTCTGTAAAGACAATGACTCCATGACGTTGGTGCAAGCGCTGAATCCGCTCTAGATCCTGCTCATTGATGGCAGAACCTCGTGTCTCATAGGTCTCTACATCGAAATAGCGTTTGAGATTGGCCGTATCATCGCGCCCTTCGACCACGATAACTTGGGATATTTTTTCTTTCATTACTTGCTGTCCAATCCAAAAATTCGTTCTGCATTTGCAGTTGTTATCGCTGCTAGCTCTTCCGTCGTCATGCCACGCAAATCTGCTATAAAGTCCACTACATAGCGAGTGTAGGCTGTTTTATTTTCACGACCACGTTTAGGAACAGGAGCCAAGTAGGGAGCATCCGTTTCCACCAAAATCTTGTCCAAAGGTAACTCTTTAGCTGCTTCTTGGATGTCAGTTGCCTTCTTAAAAGTCACCACTCCTGAGAAGGAAATAGTCATGCCAAGCGCGACAAACTTCTCTGCCCACTCAAGCGTCCCTGAAAATGAGTGCATAATCCCACCACGAGGACCAACGCCCTCACTTTTGATAATCTCATAGGTATCTTCCAGCGCATCACGAGTATGGACAACAAAAGGCAAATCCAAGTCCTTAGATAATTGAATCTGACGGCAAAAAACCTGCTCCTGCACCTCTTTCGGTGCTGTCATCCAATGGTAGTCCAATCCAATTTCACCTAAAGCAACAACCTTGGGATGCTTGAGCTTATCAAGCAAGTAGGCTTCAATCTCCTCCGTGTAAGTCCCTGCTTCTGTCGGATGCCAACCGATAGTCGCATAGAGCTGGTCATACTCATCTACCAACTCCAAGGCACGCTCAATCGTCGGTTTATCAAAACCAACAATATTCATCTGTGTCACACCCATCTCAGCAGCCAAGGTAATTTCTTCTGCCTCACGACCAGCAAATTCTTCTACATTCAAGTGTGTATGTGTATCAAAAATCATCTCTTCTAACCTCGTTTTCTATCTTCTATTATACCAAAAAAGAGGAGGGGCACCCAATTTTTCGGTTTCCCTCCTCTCTCCAATAGAGAACTATTCTGCTAGCTTTTCTATCCGATATTGCCCATCTTCTATTCCACAGTTAGAGACAGAAGAGACTGGTTACATTGATAGAATATCCCTTCTCAGCTAAAGTGTGTGATTATCTTGGGTTCTCTCTTCTCTCACCCATCACTAGGATTGATGATTTCTCAAAATCCCCCTTATAATCTCACTTTAAGTAGAGAATAGAATTTTCTAGCTGTCCTATTTTCTACGTCTAGCCTTTCTTCCTAGCAAAGCAAAACCACTGGTTGCCGCCACTAGACCAAGACTAGCAAGTGCTGCACTTGATGCTGAACCTGTGTTAGGTAGTTGTTTGCCAGCAGGTGACTGGTAGGTAACATCTTGCATTGTTCCTGCAGTTGCTTGCGGTGCACTTGTTGCCTGAGGAGCAGCATTAGGAGCCACTGGTCTCTTAGGAACTGTAACCATGGCAATTGCTTGCACTCCAATCGTTTCTGCTTCCTTCACATCTTCCACAGTTTTCGCATTTTCAATCTCTTTGAGAGCTGCTTGTTTTTCTGCTTCCACTCTTGCTAAAAATTCTGCTTTTTCTTTATCAGAAAGCGGTGCACCTTTGATTTCATCCTGCTTGTCCTTGGCAGCTTTTTCAATGGCCTTTTTAGCTGATTCTTTTTCAGTAGCTAATTGCTTAGAAGCTTGTGATTGAGCTGGGTTTTGTGAACCTGTGTTAGCTTGTCCGCCTGCCTGGCTACCACCGCCTGCATTCGCATTAGCATCTGAGCTTCCAGTATTGCCTCCATTATCTCCACCTGGTGTAGTTTCTGGCTTATACTCTGGTGTAGCTTCTTGAGTTACAGATTCACCTTTCGCAGATTGTTGAACTGTATCTTTTCCTAGAATCGTCACTACTGAACCATCTGGGAATGTGATTGTTGCTGTACCATCTCCAGCTACAGTGATTGTCGCTCCGTCTAATGCTGAACCATTTGCTTGTAAAATAGCAACCTTAACTTTTTCTTTTTCTTCATCTGTTAAATGAGTTATATCTTTTACATCTACTCTTTGAGCAGGCGCTTTAACAGTTGATTTTTCAGCAGTCGGTTTAGTGCTATCTTGTGCTTTTGGATCTTGTGCTACCAATTGATTTCCTGGAATTGTAATAGCTGAACCATCTTTAAAGACGATTGTCGCTGTGCCATCTCCAGCTACTTCAACTTTAACATCGCTTCCGAATCCATTTGCATCTACTACAGCTTTTTTAACAGCTTCTTTTTCTTCATCTGTTAATCTTGTAGCTTCTGCTACTTTTGTAGGGTTAGCTGGGATGATTACTTTTGTCTTCTCTGCAATTGTTGGTTGCTCTTGTGTTGGAGTTTCCTCTTTTTGAACTACTAGACTGGTTCCTGGAATTGTATTTACCGAACCGTCTGAGTATGTCAATGTCGCTGTTCCGTCTTTAGATACCTTAACATCTGTCGCAGTTGGATTTGCTTGTTTCACTTTCGTAGCTACTGCAGCTTGTTCCTCAGGTGTTAAGCTGTGAGCATTTCCAACTTCTGTAGTTGCTGGCACCACTGCTGGATTTTGCGCGGCTTGTGTTGAAGCTTCATTGTCAGTATCTTTGGCTACTACTAGACTGGTTCCTGGAATTGTGTTTACTGAACCATCTCCATATGTTAGCGTTGCTGTTCCATCTTTAGATACCTTAACATCTGTCGCCGCTGGATTTGCTTCTTTAACCTTAGCTGCTACAGTATCTTGCTCCGTCTGTGTCAAGTTGTGAGTATTTTCAACAGGTACAAAGTTTCCTGGAACTTGCGCTGGGTTCTTCTCTGCATCTGTCTGAACTTTTGGAGTTTCTTGTTTGCTTCCTTTTTCAACAAGTTTATCCCCTGTTATTGTGTCTACAGATTTATCTGGATAGGTGATGACTACTGTTCCATCAGGTCTTACTTCTACCGTAGTTCCTGCTGGGAAGTTGTTCGCTTCTTCAACCGCTTTTTTAACCGCAGCTTGTTCTTCTGGTGTTAACTTCGTAGTATTTCCTACTTGTGTTTTTCCTGGGATAACTGGCTCGGTTCTTGACGCGATTGTTCCTGTCTCTTTGTTAACTGGTGCTACTAATTTATCTTTAGAAATCGTATCGCTTGAACCATCTTTATATGTGATAACAGCCGTTCCATCTGGTTTTACTTCTACTGTTGTTCCATCTGGGAATGTGTTAGCTCCTTCGATGTTTTGACGAACTTGTTCTCTTTCTTCATCTGAAAGTTTTGCTGGATTTTCTACTTCCACTTTGTTTTCAGGAACTTTCGGCTCGAATTTAGATGCAATAGAGCCATCTGGTTGAACTTCATTTATCTTATGAATACCAGCTTCTTTCGCCGCGTTGATTTCATCTTTAGATTGACCTTTGTTGATGTCTTCAATCGCTTTATCTTTGGCCTTATTGATTTCTTCGATAGCTTTTTGTTTCGCTTCGTCTGATAAATCTTTATTGTTCTTGATTTCGTCAATGCGTTTTTGAGCTTCTTCCAGTATTTCAGCTTTTGCTTTCGCTTTTTCTTCATCAAGGTTTGTTACATCTGGTTTCTTAACTTCTGTATCAGCTTTTGGATCATATTTTTCAATATTTTCTTTTGCTTGATCTGCAATTTGCTTAGCTGTTCCTGCTGATGATGCTTGGTCAATAGCTTTGTTAGCATCTTCTTTAGCTTTATTGATTTCTTTTTCAGCTTTTTGTTTTTGTTCAGGCGTTAAATCTTTATCTTTCTTGATTTCATCAAGTTTTTTCTTAGCAGCTTCTTCTACTTGTTTTTTAGCATCTTCTTTCGCCTTAGCAAGATCATTATCTTTATCAGCTGTGCCTAAGGAATCAACTACTTCAACCGGTACTTTTACAGTTACTTTAGTGCCATTCGCTAGGGTTACTTCCACTTCTGCTTCTTTAGTTCCTGTTTCAGTTGTAGTTGGTTTAGAAATAACTTTCGCTGTTACTCCATCAGCTAGTGCTAATTGTTTTAGGATTTCTTTGTCAGTTAAGCCTTTACCTTTTTCAACAGTTACTTTTCCGGATACTAAAGCAGTTTGTAAGTCTAACTCTGGTTTGAAGATACTTGTTGATTGCCCTTTAGCAGTTTGGACCACTACATCTTCTTTTGGTAGATTTCCGTTTGGAGTCTCAACATTTCCTTGATCATCAACCTTGACATCGTCCTTGTTTAAGCCTGGATTTGCTTCAACAATAGCTTTCTTAACATCTTCTTTTTCTTTGTCTGTTAAGTTATTCGAATCTTTAACTCCTACAGGTGTGACAGGTTTCTTCAAAGCTGGTGTTACTACATCTTTTGCTGGTAAATTACCTTGTGGTGTTTCAACATTGCCTTGACCATCAACCTTAACATCATCCTTGTTTAAGCCTGGATTTGCAGCTACAACAGCATCCTTAACAGTGTCTTTTTCTGCTTCTGTTAAGTTTTTAGGATCTTTAACTTCTACAGGTGTGACAGGTTTCTTCAAGGCTGGAGTTACAACTTCTCCTGCCAGTAAATTACCTCTTGGTGTTTCAACATTGCCTTGATCATCAACCTTGACATCGTCCTTGTTTAAGCCTGGATTTGCAGCTACAACAGCATCCTTAACAGCGTCTTTTTCTGCTTCTGTTAAGCTATGGACATCTTTAACAGGGACAAGTTTTGTCGGTTTTTTCAAAGCTGGTGTCACTACATCCTCTGCTGGTAAATTACCTTTTGGTGTTTCAACATTTCCTTGGTCATCGACTTTGATATCTTTATCTGTTAAACCTGGATTATTTTTAATAATTTCTTCTACAATCTTAGATTTCTCTGGTTCTGTCAGTTTAGATGGATTAACAACTTCAACTGGTGTTGTTGGTTTCTTCAAGCTAGAAGTTACAACATCTTTTGCTGGCAAGTTACCTTGTGGTGTTGTGACATTTCCTTGATCATCGACTTTGACTTTATCCTCAGTTAAACCTGGATTTGCCTCTACAATAGCTTTCTTAACCGCTTCTTTTTCTTTAACTGTTAGGCTATTTGGATTTTCTACTTCAACAAGTTTATTTGGTTTATTTAAAACTGTTGTGACAACATCTTCTTTTGGTAGATTTCCTTTTGGAGTTTTAACATTTCCTTGGTTATCTACTGTAACATCACCTTTGTTTAAACCTGGATTTGCAGCTGCGACAGCATCCCTAATGTCCTCTTTTTCTTTTTCTGTTAAAGCATTAGGATTTCCAACTACAACTGGTGTTGTTGGTTTGTTCAGGGCTGGAGTTACTACATCTTTTGCAAGTAATTTATCGCCATCCTTAGTTGTTACATTACCTTTATCATCGACTGTAATATCATCTTTGTTTAGACCAGGATTTGCGTTGGCTACAGCTTCTTTCACTTTTTCCTTTTCATCATTTGTTAAATGATTTGGATCAGCCACTACAACTGGTGTCGCTGGTTTGTTTAATGCTTGAACAACAACTTTTTCTGCTTCCAAGTAACCTTTAGGAGAAGCTACATCTCCCTTATCACTCACATAGATTTCAGATTCTTCTAATGAAGGGTTAGTCGCCACAATCGCTTTTTTAACAGCTTCTTTCTCTTCATCTGTCAAATGATTGATATCTGTGACCTTAACTCTTTCTTTTGGTGGAGTTAACTTTCTCTTAGCTGTTTCTGTAATATCTTGTGGAGTATGAACAGCAGCAATTTCTTGTCTACCTTTTTCTGTGGCTGACGCTATAGCTTCTGGTGAAGTTGCATTGTTGATGTTTTCTTCGTGTTTTGCTTTCAGTTCATCAACTTGTTTCTTCAATGCTTCTTTTTCTTTTTTAGATAATGCATTGTCTTCATCAATTTCTGCCTTTTCAGCATCTGCTGCTTTTGTTAGGTCAGCTTTTGCTTTTTCCTGATCAGTTGCTTTTCTTACAGGTACTTCGATTTCGTCTTTTGATCCGTCACCATAAGTAACTTCTACTACAACTACTTTCTTACCTTCATTTGCACCTGTTCCATTCACAATTTTTCCGTCATTTTTGACTTGTTTGTCTGTCGGTTGTGGTTGGTCTTTTGGTACTTCTACAGCATCTGTAATAGCTTTTTTATCTGCTTCCGCTACTTTTTTATCTGTAGCCGGATCGACACTTACTGATACTTCTCCTGCTGTAACTGTTGGAGTTGCTTTCTCAGCATTAGTTTTATGAACAGCATCGATTGCTTTCTTACCTGCTTCTGTTGCAGTTGTTACTTCGTCAGTTGTTCCAGCTTTATCGATGTTAGACTCTGCAGCTTTCTTAGCTTCATCGACTTTTGCTTTTTCAGCTTTCTTCTGATCTTCTGTTAAGGTCTTGTCTGCTTCGATTTCTGCTTGTTCTTTGTTAGCTGCAGCCGTTAAGTCTGATTTCGCTTGTTCTTTAGCTTTGTCTAACTCTGTTTGGTGCACTTCATCGATTGCTTTCTTACCGTCTTCTGTTGCTTTCGCTACTTCGTCAGTTGTTCCAGCTTTATCGATGTTAGACTCTGCAGCTTTCTTAGCTTCATCGACTTTCGCTTTTTCAGCTTTCTTCTGATCTTCTGTTAAGGTCTTGTCTGCTTCGATTTCTGATTTTTCTTTGTTAGCTGCTTCTGTTAAGTCTGATTTCGCTTGTTCTTTAGCTTTATCTAACTCTGTTTTGTGTACTGCATCGATTGCTTTCTTACCGTCTTCTATTGCTTTCGCTACTTCGTCAGTTGTTCCAGCTTTATCGATGTTAGACTCTGCAGCTTTCTTAGCTTCATCGACTTTTGCTTTTTCAGCTTTCTTCTGATCTTCTGTTAAGGTCTTGTCTGCTTCGATTTCTGCTTGTTCTTTGTTAGCTGCAGCCGTTAAGTCTGCTTTCGCTTGCTCTTTTGCTTTGTCTAACTCTGTTTTAGCTTCTACAGTTTTGTTTGCTTCCAACGTGTTTGTTGATGTATCTGGATATGTTACTGTTACTTTTCCTTTTTCATCTACTGAAATATCTTTGTCGTTTAATGTTGGATTTGTTTTCTTAACTGCTTCTTTTACTGCTGTTTTTTCTTCTTCAGTTAGACTATTTGGATTATTAACTTTTACTTTTGTTGGAGGAGTTAATGGCGATTTCGCAGCATCAGTTCCTTCTACTGGAACTTCAACAGTTTCTTTTGAGCCATCCTGATAAGTTACCTCAACTTTGACAACCAATTTACCTGTATTATTCGCTCCACCGTTCGCACGTTGGTCTGTACCTTGTACTACTTTCCCATTGTCAACTAAGTTTTTTCTTGGTTGAGCCTGACCTTCTGGAACTGGAACTGATACTGCTTCTGTAACTTTTTGTACATCTTCTGCTTTTGTGATTGTCCCGTTTTCTGTTGGCACTTCACTTAATTTCGCTGTACTTACTGTCGGTGTTATTTTCGCCGCTTCAGATTGAACCACTTCAATTTCAATTTCTTTTGAAACATTTTCGTGTGTCACTTTTACTGGAACAACTGTCTTGTCACCTTTTTCTTGTATTGGGTTGTAGATTACTGTTGAACCTTCTGGAATACCAACAATCTTATCCTTGATTAATTTCTGATCCTCTGGTTTCGAAATAACTACTCCAACCGCTGGTACTACAGAAATAGGTACAGCATTGTTATCTTTCTTTGTTAATTCAAATTCTTCTTGTTTACCATGTAAGCCTGCTTTAGCTGATTCTAAAGCTTCTAACGCTTTATCTACTTCGTCTTGTGAAGCATCCGACTTATCTAATATTTCTTTTGCTTTTCTTAATGCATCATCGTAAGCTTTTTTCTTAGTTTCATCTTTTTCTTTAGTATAAGCTGGTGATTTTTTAACTGTTTCACCTTTAGCATATTCTTCTTGTAAAAGAGATTTGTCTACATCAACTTTTACTTTTTCCCTACCAGGTTTTAATTCGTTGATTGCGGTTTCTAATGTTTTGAATAAGTTTTCTACAGTTGAGATGGATTTATCAGCACCATTCGCTTTATCTAACACACTTTCAGCAGCTGTTAACGCTTTATCAAATGCAGTTTTCTTGTCGGTTGCAGCCGATGTATATTTATCCGTTGCTTTTAATTCGTTCGCTTTTCCAGCTAACTCCTTAAGTTGTTTCATTTTGCTATTTAATTGTTTAGCTTGTGAAACATAATTTTCTATTTCTTCTTTATTAGCGCTGTTTTCCACTAAATCTTTAAACGATTGTTTTTGATTATTATTTAAGTGCTCTAGTTTTTCTATTTCAGCTACAGCGTTTTTGCGTTCACCTGCTAATTTAGCAAATTCAACGATAGCGTCCATTTCATCGGTACTAGTTGCTTTATCGATTGCATCATTATATTGTTTTTTCTCGTCATCAGTTAAACCTGGAATATTAGCAATCATATCCTTATATTGCTGACGAACTTTATCTGCTTCTTCTTTTTTACGAGTAGCTTCTGCATCTGACGCTTCTTTTTGAGCTTTTTCTACTATATTAAGAATAGTTCCTTCTTCACTTGCTGGTCCTAATTTATCTGCTTTATTTATCTGAGTTATATAATCATTCTTCTTAGCTTCAGATAAATTCTCAGTTGGAATACCTTTTATAGTTTCAATTGCTTTTTTACGAGCGACTTCTAAATCTTTCTTGACTAGTGTATCAACAAGACTATCTAAACGAGCCTTCGTTGCGCCACGATCAACATCTTTATCTGGATGTTTATCATCGAACACTTTATCAACAGTAGTATCATTTTGTTTTATAGTTGCAGTGTTGATTTTAGCAATTGCTTCTTCTTTTTCTTCTTTTGTTAGATAACCTAGCGCATTGATTTTATCATTAGCAGCCTTTTTCATTTTAGCTAATTCTACAGCATTAGCATGAGCTGTTTCTTTCGCTGTATTCAGAACTCTTTCAATCTCTTCTCGAGTATTTTTTCCTTTTATTTCATTTTTATATCTATCTTTCTCTCCTGGATATAGATTATCTAATGAATCGATTACCCCAGTTGCTTCATTTTGTGCAGCATCCACATCAAATGCAGGTTTTTGTTTTTGCTTAAATAGATGGGCTTTCGGTACAATAGCTACAGGACGCGTACTATAACTTATTCGTTTAACGACTAACTTATATTCGTCGTTGAATTCAAATATAACATAAGCATTGCCTATCAAGCTAAAGTCAACCCCAGATTTAAGATCCTCCTTACGTACTTTTTCATTACTATTGTAGTATTTCAGACCATCTTCCGTTAAATTGGCACTTAAAAAGTTGGCCAAGGCTCTGCTTTTGTCATTTGAAGTAATACTATCATAATTTTCCACTGTTACAGGTTTAATATAGTACTTATTAGAGTAGATTCCATCTGTTTCTAACTTAGTTGAAGCCATGTCATCTTTTGCTGCTTTTGGTTTTTCATAAATTAACTCAGAACCCTTAATCGTATCCGTACTGTCATCCTTATAAGTAATTGTTGCATCACCAGTAGATTTGTTGATAGAAATTGAGTTTACACCATTATTGGAATTATCTTTCAAATTATCTTTAAATAATTTATTTGTAGATAATAGATTGCTTTCATTATTCGTGTTTGCAGCCAAAATTTTTGCTTTAATTTCATTTGCTTCTGTTTCTGAAAGAGCTATTAGGTTATCTACCGGTGTACGTTCTGGTACCTTTGGTTCAAAAAGTTCATTTAATTTATACAATACTGGAAGCTTAACAGTTTCAACACGAGCGTATTGTTGTCTATTTAATTCTTGATAGATCCCCATACCAAACGTTAACTCTTTAGTGTTTACAGGATCTTTCACTTTGGTAGTATAGGTAACCGTTACAGTTCCAGCTGCTCTTTTTTCCCAATCAGCGTAAATACTTCGGCTTTTAGCACGAAGGTCATGCATGATTTCTTGAGTAGGCATATTGCTATTATCATACCAACGATTGTTATAATCCCCTAAAAACTTATTAAATTCACTATTTAAACTTACAAATGGAGTTTTTCTTAACGTTTCTCCAGTAGTAGTGTTATGTCTTTCCCACGCGTCTGGATTATTATTATATTTACTATGAATAAAACGCGAATTACTTTCCCAACTACTCCAATTTGTATACTCATTAGTAACTCCACTACCATTTGTTAGTGTAAGTCCATAGTCGTTTCCTAATTCTTCTGTTCCTTCGGGCACAGTGAACCAATGAAATGGTCGACCGCTCCAAAATATCGGAGCTTCTTCATGCGAGTTATCTTTAGCATTATACGTTAATGTAACCGTAATGACTGGATTTTCTTTTGTATACTTGGAAGTATCAACGTTCATACGAAAAGCATTATAAATACTTGTTGAAGTACCTCTAAGTTTATACACACTTTCTCCATGAGCATAAGCGGTCACTTTATCACCATTAGCTTCATAGGATGTTATCCCGTCCGCATTAGCTATTTGAGATGATGAGCCAAGTACAGTAATAGCCCCTATCAAACACGACGCTGCTCCAAAGCTAAACTTTCTAATCGAAAATTTTTCCACACGCTGCCACATCTGCTTAGAGCGTTTCTGCGTTCTCTTATACTTCATTCTTTGATCTCCATTTTTTATTTTTATTTCTTCTTATTCAAAAACTAATACACTATAATACAATTTTATTATAATATATCCACTTTAGGCGATAAGAATATACGTACATTATAGCATAAAATCCCCCCCCCCCCGTCCACTTTTAGCCTAATTTTTACTTTAATTAAAATATATAGAAATTTACCCTATTTGCTATCATTTACTCACTAAACATTTATACAGATTTATAAATTTTAATCGATTCTCATTCAAAAACATAAAACAAGTCATTCTAGCTATCTGTATCCCTATCCACCTCCACTTACTTCATCAAAAACAAAAAATAACGAAAAGACCCTACCAGAACCCAAAAGCTTCTGGTAAGGTCTTTTTCTAAATCCAGTCACTATGCTTATACTCAATGAAAATCAAAGAGCAAACTAGGAAGCTAACCGCAGGTTGCTCAAAACATTGTTTTGAGGTTGCAGATAGAACTGACGAAGTCAGTAACATATATACGGCAAGGCAACGCTGACGTGGTTTGAATTTGATTTTCGAAGAGTATTAACTAAAAAGCATGACTAGGAATATTATTGAATGTGGCTAGCTAAATCTTCCTGAGCTTTTTTATTTGACTCGGCTTTTTCTTTTAGCCATTTGTCATAGAGTTCCTGGTACTGTTTCGCAGTTACCGGCTCTTTTTGCAGTTCAACATATTTGTAGTTGTCAGCATCTCCTTTGTGTCCAACGAACGAGAAAGCTCCTGTAAACGGTACAGTCTTACGGAAGATTGGGTTGGCTCCGCCACTTTGAACTGGTAGGAAGAGGGCACTGTCAGTCAACCAAGCTTGGACTTCAGCAAATTTTTCATAACGAGCCTGAGTATTTTCAACTTCGCTATCTGCTTCATCTAGTAACTTTTTGTAAGCAGAAAGTCCAATTTTTTCTTTTACTTCATTATCTTTTCCAGCAGTCAAACCAATATTGTTAAGCTGAGAACCTGACTCTGGATCCAAGAGATCAAGATAAGTTTTCGGATCTGAGTAATCTCCGCTCCAACCTGAAATATCAATGTCATAGTCCTTTTGTTCAGCTGTATCTGCAAAGAATGTAGCTTGATCCTTCTCGTCTGGAGAAAGTTGAATCACGTCAATCACAACGTTGTCCGTCCCAAGGGTTTCTTCCACTGTCTGCTTAAAGGAACTTGCTTGTTGCACATCTAACTTAGCCGTCTGGTCAACCGGCATATCCAAATGAATTGGGAAGGTCACGCCTTCTGCTTGCAAGGTTTCTTTAGCTTTAGCAAATGCTGCCTTGGCTTTTTCAGCATTCAAAAAGGCAGGTTGCGCATCATTCAAATTGATATTCGACCACTCTGTACCATAGTTAATAATCTTTTCATTGACAACATCTCCAAAGTTTTTACCACCGATTTGGACAAAATCACTTGGGATAAGCGTGTTACGCAAGATACGGTCTGCTCCATCTTCACCATTTGTCTGCGCTGCATAAGCATGACGGTCAAAGGCAAAGTTGACAGCCTGACGGAAATCCTTATTTTGCATGGCCGCAAGTGAATCTGTCTTTTCCTTATCAGACTGTTTCATGGTCTGCTTGTAGCTTTGACGATTAACGTTGAAAAGATAATAGAAGGTAATTGAGTTTTGTGGTGTGTAGGTGATTTTGTCCTCATTCCCTTTTTTCAACTGATTAAACACTGAACTTGTCGGGAAGATACGACCGTCCGAGTAGTTCCCTTCCAAAAATCCTCTCGCTAAACTATCTTGATCAGAACCGTCAAAGAAAGAGAGCTTCACTTTCTCAATTTTCACATTATCCTTATCCCAGTAATTAGGGTTTTTATCAAATTCAATCAAAGATTTTGATGAGAAAGATTTAAACAAATAAGGACCATTTGACAAGATACTGGATGGTGTTACACTTCCAAAGTCATCTCCCTTAGATTTCAAAAAAGCTTCATTTACAGGACTCAAAATGCCCCCAGTAGTTTTAGAATTCCAGTAAGATTCAGGCTTATTCAAAGTATATTGAAGAGTATAGTCATCCACTGCCTTAACTCCAACAGTTTCAAAGTCAGATGTTTCCCCCTCAACGTAGTCTGCGAGGCCCTTGATAGAGTCTTGAACCAAGTACAAGTTTTCAGCCTTTTTATCAGCTGCATACTTGAGACCTGTCACAAAGTCATGAGCCGTTACATCCGCATACTCTTCGCCCTCTGAAGTGTACCATTTCGCCCCCTGACGGATCTTATAAGTGTAGGTCAAACCATCTTTTGACACCGTCCATGACTCAGCCATAGATGGAATGAGATTACCGTACTTATCATTTTCTAACAAGCCATCAATCAGGTTAGTCGTGATACTAGAAGTAGAACCACGCGTTGACGTAATGTAGTCCAAGGTATCAGGATTACTAGTAAATACATAAGAGTAGGTTTTCTCAGCATTACTTGATTGGGAAGACCCACATGCCGCTAGAGCTAGACCTGCTGTCAAAGCCATAGCTCCAAAAAGCATAACTTTTGATTTCTTCATGATTATTCTCCATTTTTTACAGTATGTGAAATATTATACACCATTTGAGCAAAAATATAAAGTCTTTTGAACTTTTTTACAAAAATAAAAATCAGTAGACTCGAGTTCCTACTGATTTTTGTTATGGTTCGTTTGGATTATGCAGCCAAAACTTTGCGTCCTTTACGACGACGAGCTGCCAATACGCGACGACCGTTTTTAGTTGACATACGGTTACGGAATCCGTGTTTGCGCGCACGACGAAGTTTACTTGGTTGATAAGTACGTTTCACGATGAATACCTCCTCATAGATTTTGTATTCGTTTAGCCGGCTATAAAGTGATCAGTTACTAAACATACTTTACTATTCTATCTGATTCTTTCACTTTTGTCAATAGCTCAAGGCAAATGTTTACTGCTTTTTCGAATGTAAGCCCTATCTACGATACTGTTTCAAGAAACGAGTCATCTTTTCTTGGATTTGGGCTAGTTCATCAACACGAGGAAGGTAAACGATACGGAAGTGGTCTGGTTCTTTCCAGTTAAAGCCGCGACCATGAACTAAGAGAACCTTTTCCTGCTTCAAGAAATCAAGGACAAACTGTTCATCATCATCGATACAGTACATATTGCGGTCGATTTTAGGGAAGATATAGAGCCCCGCCTTGGGTTTAACTGCAGAGAGACCTGGAATCTCTTGAATGGCATTATAAATGAAATTTCTTTGCTCATATATTCGTCCACCTGGAAGAAGCAATTCATCGACTGATTGGTGGCCACCCAAGGAAGTTTGGACGACTTGTTGGGCCAAAACGTTAGAGCAAAGACGCATATTGGACAGCATATTGAGCCCTTCGATATAGCCCTTGACATGGTGCTTAGGACCAGACAAGACCATCCAACCCACACGGAAACCAGCAATACGGTGGGATTTTGATAGACCATTCATGCTGACACAGAAAACATCTGGTGCCAGGCTCGCCACAGGCGTATGCACATGTCCATCCATTACCATGCGGTCATAAATTTCATCCGCAAAGATAATCAAATCGTTTTGACGGGCAATTTCAATGATTTCCAATAAGAGTTCCTTAGGATAAAGGGCTCCAGTTGGGTTGTTTGGATTGATAAGGACGATTGCCTTGGTATTGGAAGTGATTTTTGACTTGATATCGTCAATATCTGGATACCATTCTGCAGCTTCATCACAGATATAGTGAACGGCATTTCCTCCAGCTAGGCTGACAGCGGCCGTCCAGAGAGGATAGTCTGGCATTGGTACCAAGACCTCGTCTCCATTGTCCAAAAGCCCCTGCATGGACATGACAATCAGCTCACTGACACCATTTCCAAGGTAAATATCATCAATATCTACATTTGGGAATTTCTTCAATTGGCAATACTGCATGATGGCCTTACGGGCTGAGAAAATCCCTTTTGAGTCAGAATACCCTTCACTATCACGCGCATTCATAATCAAGTCATGAATGACCTCATCTGGCGCTGTAAAGCCAAATTCTGCTGGATTTCCTGTATTCAAACGTAAAATCTTTTCTCCGTTTGCTCGCATCCGCATGGCTTCTTCCAAAACAGGACCACGGATATCATAAGCAACATGTTCTAACTTACTAGATTTATTATATTCTTTCATCTTGTTTCCTCAATTCATCGAGATAGTAACATTATACCACTAGAAAGACAATGCGACAAGTTTGCTGAAATGTGTTACTAGGTGCGGATAGAAGAAAAACCTCACTAAAAGCGAGGTCAAGACAGGGGAGATAGCAGGTATTTTGCGAAAGACATATCACATACCAAAAGATAAACCTAGAAAAAGCAAACCTAAAAAGGAGTCATAAAGAAGATTGAACATGAGGAAGAGCCCCCATATCATCAAGTAACCCCAACGCCCACTTCGTTTTGCAACTAGGAATAAAATCAGATGGTAGAGTAGGTGAAAGACTAAAAAGCCGATAAAACCTGGATAAAGAAGCGGTACCAGACTCTCTAATTGCCAGATCATGATAACTTCTAGCAAGACTGAAACTAGGATGATTCCATAATAAAGGAAATTTGATTTTTTTGCTTCTTGAAAAGAGTTTTTCATCATTCTCCCTCCCTTCACTTCTTTCCTGCTATCCTTTCTTTTATTTTATCATATATTTATATAGATTTTAAGCACTAACATTCTTTTGAAAAATACTTTTTTTGCTTTACTTCTATAGTGAAAAGGTTTACAATGATAGTAAGAAAATTTCAGGAGGTTTCATTATGGCACAACGTTACCAAAATATCATGGTCGCAATCGATGGTTCTAAGGAAGCAGACTTAGCTTTTATCAAGGGAGTTCATTCTGCTCTACGAAACGACGCTAAACTCACCATCGCACATGTCATTGACACACGCGCTCTCCAAAGCGTATCCACCTTTGATGCTGAAGTTTACGAACAACTCCAAGTTGACGCTGAAAGTCTGATGAAAGAGTACGAAAAACGTGCTAAAGATGCTGGTGTGGCAGATGTTCATATCGTCATTGAAATGGGAAATCCAAAGACCCTACTAGCACGTACTATTCCAGATGCTGAGGAAGTGGACCTCATTCTAGTTGGCGCAACTGGTCTCAACGCCTTTGAACGCCTCTTGGTCGGCTCTTCATCTGAATACATTCTCCGCCATGCTAAGGTCGATTTGCTGGTTGTGAGAGAACAAGAAAAAACCTTATAATTACAAAGAAAAGGAGCTCAGCGCTCCTTTTTGTTTACTATTTATACTCTTCGAAAATCTCTTCAAACCACGTCAACGTCGCCTTGCCGTAGGTATGTTACTGACTTCGTCAGTTTCATCTGCAACCTCAAAACAGNNGTTCTATCCACAACCTCAAAGCAGTGCTTTGAGCAACCTGCAGCTAGTTTCCTAGTTTGCTCTTTGATTTTCATTGAGTATTATTTCTCTCTTTATGACGTTCATAAGCCTTAAGCTGACGCTGCAGTTCCTTTTTAATAGCAGGTTCTGGAGCATATTTTTCTTCCCAATCATCTGGTTTTAAGATTTTGTGGGTCACTGGATCAAAATGAGCCTTGCCATCTGGAAAAATTTTCCCCATATTAGCTTGATGAACAATGTCAAAAATACGTTCTGGGTCCACCCCCATCAAGACAAAACTACCGTAGGTGAAGTAAAGTGTGTCAATCAAGGCATCCACTTGCCCTATCAAATCTTGCTGAGCAGGTGTCTTCTTGGCTACTTTATATGCTGCCTTATCAAGAGCCTGATGAAGTTGCGATAGAGCTTGACCAAAATCCTCTTCAGAAGAACTGGCAGCTCGAACAAACTCCACCAATTCTTCTATTTTAAAGCCAGCCCTATGGGTTGCACCTTCTAAATCCCAAGCTCGAGGTTCTTCTTGGGTCCGTTCATCCATCATGTGGTGGAAGGTCTTGACCTTATTGAAATGATAGTCACGGCTGACAAAGACTTTTTCTGAAGACAAAACACCAAAATGTTCCAAGGCCTTGTGGATTCCGTCTTGCTGATTGCTAGTGGTAATGTGCTTGGCAACTTCCTTGACACTGCTACTACCATTTCCCATAGCGACCGACATACCGACACCAGCCAGCATTTCTAAGTCGTTATCTGAGTCACCAAAGGCCATGACTTGATTAAGGTCAAAGCCATATTCTTTTCCGACTCGGCGTATGCCTTCCAATTTAGAGTTTCCTTGATTGATGACATCCGCTGCAAAAGGATTGCTACGTGTCAATTTCAAATCTTCAAAATCAGCTGCTGCCTTCTCAGATTCTTCTGGCGTCATCAGCATCAAAACTTGGTAGATAGGCTGATTCATCAGATGAAGCAGGTCTTCTTCCTTTTGGGGAACAACCTTGCTGACCATGCGATTAAAAGACTGATTCACTGTTCGGGTTAGAACAGAGGGAACGAAGCGACTGATTCGTTGGGAAAAAGAACCCAGACCAAAGGACATGATTTTGGAACCCAGCATGGCATCCTTGGTCCCTAGGGCAATCTCCTTGCCCTCTTTTTTAGCATAGCTAATTAGATGACGCAAATGCAACTTGGAAATAGGGCTCGTGAACAAGACTCTGTCTTTAGTAAAGATATACTGGCCATTATAGGTTACCGCAAAGTCCAAATCCAAATCGTCCATCAATTCCTTAACAAAAAAAGGTCCTCGCCCTGTCGCTACGCCTACAAGCACCCCTTGTTCTTTGACAATCTTAATCGCATCCTTAGTGGATTTCAAAACACTCTTGCGATCGTTGACCAAGGTTCCATCGATATCAAAAAAAACAGCTTTGACTTCCATCCTATCCCAATCTCCCCTTTTGTGATACAATGATTATACCACATTTCAGAAAGAGTGAGTAAATCATGCCTAAGAAAATCCTTGTTTTACATACGGGTGGGACTATTTCCATGCAGGCCGATGCTTCTGGCGCTGTTGTGACGAGTTCAGATAATCCCATGAACCATGTGTCCAATCCTCTTGAAGGAATCCAAGTCCACGCCTTGGACTTTTTTAACCTGCCAAGCCCCCATATCAAACCCAAGCATATGCTGGCCCTCTACCAGAAAATTAAAGAGGAAGCTGCTAACTACGATGGAGTGGTGATCACACACGGGACCGATACTTTAGAGGAAACAGCCTATTTCCTTGATACCATGGAAGTCCCCCATATGCCTATCGTTATAACAGGGGCCATGCGCAGCTCCAACGAACTCGGCAGTGATGGTGTTTATAATTATCTAAGTGCTTTGCGAGTAGCTAGCGATGACAGGGCTGCTGACAAAGGAGTTTTAGTCGTTATGAACGATGAAATCCACGCTGCCAAGTATGTTACCAAAACGCATACGACCAATGTCAGTACCTTCCAGACTCCTACCCACGGCCCCCTTGGTCTCATCATGAAACAGGAAATCCTCTACTTCAAAACAGCTGAACCTCGTGTTCGCTTTGACCTTGATCACATACAAGGTTTAGTCCCTATTATCTCGGCTTATGCTGGTATGACAGATGAGCTGATTGATATGCTGGATTTGGAACAATTGGACGGTTTGATTATCCAAGCCTTCGGAGCTGGTAATATTCCCAAAGAAACGGCTCAAAAATTAGAAAGCCTTCTGCAAAAAGGAATCCCAGTCGCTCTGGTATCACGATGCTTTAACGGTATTGCCGAACCTGTTTATGCCTACCAAGGTGGAGGCGTGCAGTTGCAAAAATCTGGTGTCTTCTTTGTCAAAGAACTCAATGCCCAAAAAGCCCGCTTGAAACTCCTCATCGCCCTCAATGCCGGACTAACAGGACAGGATTTGAAAGACTATATGGAAGGGTAAGTCTCTTCGAAAATCTCTTCAAACCGCGTCAACGTCGCCTTTTCGTATGTATGGTTACTGACNNTATCTACAACCTCAAAAACATGTTTTGAGCTGACTTCGTCAGTTCTATCTACAACCTCAAAGCAGTGCCTTGAGCTGACTTCGTCAGTTCTATCTACAACCTCAAAGCAGTGTGTTGCCGTAGCCTTTAACCAGCCGCCTAGTCCGCTCTGTGGTATTCATTAAGTCAACATCTCTTGTTTAAGAGCACAAAATCAGGAAATCTTCACGATTCCCTGATTTTTTCTATTTCCGTTTTCGTGTTGAGCGACGTTCTGTCAATCCATGAGGTAAGAGAACTTCACGTTCTTCCAACTCTTCCTTGTGCATAATCTTGGTCAACATACGCATACTAATGGCACCAAGATCATAAAGAGGTTGGGCAATCGTTGTCAAGTTTGGACGGGTAAAGCGTGCAATTTGTGAATCATCACTAGTAATAATTTCAAATTCTTCTGGTACTGACACACCCTTATCAGCCAAACCGTTCAAGACACCTGCTGCCAACTCATCACCTGTCACAACTGCTGCAGTTGCATTCGATGAAATCAAACGCTCTGCCAAGGCGTAACCATCATCATAGCTATATTTAGATTCAAATACCAAACCCTCACTATAAGCGATTCCTGCTTTTTTCAAGGCTTCCTTGTAGCCAACTAAACGAACCTTACCATTGATGTCATCCACTAGCGGACCGCTAACGAAAGCAATACGCTCATTTTCTTTAGCAAGGTAACTCACTGCATCAATCGTTGCTTGCTTATAGTCAATATTGACACTTGGCAACTGGTGCTCAACATCGACAGTTCCTGCGAGAACAATCGGAGTACGTGAACGCGAAAATTCTGAGCGAATTTTATCTGTCAAGTGATAACCCATAAAGATAATGCCATCTACCTGCTTTGAAAAGAGGGTATTGACAACAGAAACTTCTTTCTCGTTATCTTCATCGCTATTAGCTAGGACAATATTGTACTTGTACATTTCCGCAATATCATCAATCCCCTTAGCCAAACTCGAAAAATAACCATTGGTAATATTTGGAATCACGACACCGACAGTGGTTGTCTTTTTACTTGCAAGACCACGCGCAACTGCATTTGGACGATAATCCAAACGATCAATTACCTCTAGCACTTTTTTACGGGTATTCTCTTTTACATTTTTATTGCCATTGACCACACGGCTGACCGTCGCCATGGAAACACCCGCTTCACGAGCGACATCATAAATGGTTACTGTATCATCTGCATTCATTCCTTTTCCTGCCCTTTCTATCCCACACATTCTTTTACAAGTAGAGGCACCGATTGAAGCTCTACATCTACTTACAAAAGTGAAGATGTGAAAATTTCGTTTTCATGTTTCTACTTATTCCATTTTATCACTATTTGTAAACACTTTCAAGCTTTTTTTGAAGATTGATTGAAAAAATTTCATAGAAAGCCTAGGTTTAGCTCCTTGCTACCACCTTTGACGAAACAAAAAGGAGGAAACTAAGCCTCCTCAAGTTACAAAATTGTTTGATTGAATAACTTCAATTTTAGCACATGATGGTTTCCGATATATGACAATATCACAACCAACCAGATTCTTTTGCGATATTAGCTGCCTCTGTTCGATTACCTGCATCTAGTTTCGAAAGAATATTAGTAACATAGTTTCGGACTGTTCCGTTGGATAGATAAAGTTTGTCTGCAATTTCTTGGTTAGACAAGCCTTGAGCAATTCCCTTTAAAACAGCAATCTCTTGTTCTGTCAACGGATTGGGATGCGTCATCACCACTTCCATCAATTCAGGCGAATACTCCTTGCCTCCTTCGAGGACAGTATGCAAAGTTTGCATGAGGTCTGCAATGCTTCTTTCTTTCAAGACATAAGCATCTACTCCAGCCTTGACTGCACGTTCAAAGTAACCAGGGCGCTTGAAGGTCGTCACCACAACCACCTTTGTTTCTAAATTTTCTGCTCGTATCCACTCCAAAACTTCAAGACCTGTCTTAACAGGCATTTCTACGTCAAGGATGGCGATATCTACAGACTCCTTTTCCAATAGTTGGATTGCTTCTTGCCCATTCTTGGCTTGAAAGACAGACTCTATATCCGGTTGAAGCGTGAGCAACTGGCACATGGCATCTCGCAACATACTTTGATCTTCTGCGACTAATACTTTCATCTACTTTCTCTCCTTATAAGGTAGTCGAACCTGAACTTCTGTCGGTTGTTTCTGACTAATCACATTTACCTCTCCCGAAAATGGAAGGACACGATCTCGAATTGTATGGAGCTCATCCCCCTTTATAGAAGTAAAGCCACAGCCATCATCTCTCACTGTTAGAATGAGTTCTTTCTCTGTCCGTTCTAATTTCAGGTAGGCCTTCGACGCTTTGGCATGTTTGATGATATTGGTCACCAACTCAAGCAAAATCATGGAAGCCGTTGACTCCAATTCCTGAGTAAGGCTAGCAGTATCTAGTTGGTTATCCGTTTCCACCTCAATTCCAGCAATTTCTAACATCTTTTTCACAGTCTCTAGTTCGGATGCCAAAGTTCTAGACTTAAGATTTTCCACAATGGTTCTCACTTCATTCATGGAATCCTTGCTGATCTGGTGAATTTCTTTTAATTCCTTTTCTACCTGTGGATAAGCCTGCATTTGAAATAACTGCAAGGCTAGATCAGTTTTAACACTTAGCATGGCAAAGGTATGTCCCAGACTATCATGCAAATCCTGACCGATACGACTGCGTTCATTTTCAGCAAGCAATAGATTTATCTGGGCATTTTGCTTAGCCTGTGCTTCTTTCAAATCCTCCACAATCCGAATCCGAACCAAGCCAAAAGTCATTAAATCGACAAAAGCAAGAATTACAAGTAGATAGAATAGAAACTCAACTTCGAGTTTCTGAAAAATCAACAGTTGGCCCACAACAAGGACTTGAGCAAGAAGAAAAGTCCAGACATGTAAAGACTTTAAACCACCTACGCTGAAATGATAACTTAAGAGATTGGATAGGAAAAAGAAAAACCAGATATAATTAACAGCAACAAAGGCAGTATTCCCAACTACATAAGTCAGCATGATGCCCCAATATAGCCAAGATAGGCGCTGGCTCTTAGTTGTTAAAACACCCAAATACGCTACTACAAATAGAATATCAATCAATAAATGCCAGGCAGAGAGCCACCCAGTCACTACAGGTAGGATGGGGAAAATCATAAAAATTAAACTAGCCCAAAACATATAGTGTATGCTTTTCAGTCTTTCAAGCATTAAGCATTCTCCTTATGACCTTGAAGGTAAATGGTCAAACCAAACAAAACTGCTGAAAAAACAAGTAGATAAACTGTGGCTGATAGATTGATGCTACCCTCGTTTAAGAAGGTCTTGAGCAACTCCATCAACTGATAAGTTGGTAGGCACTTCCCGATTGCTTGCATCCAGTCTGGAAATAAAGAGATGGGCATCCAGAGTCCACCTAAAACAGCCAAGCCTAGATAGAGAAGATTGCCCACGACAGACATCAGCTGACTAGAAGGCAAGAGTGTCAAGGTCAAGCCAAGCGCTACAAAAGCTACACTTCCTACTATCAGCAAGAACGCAGCCCCAATCCAGCTTCCTAAAGACATATCCACACCTCTTACAAAATGCCCAACTGAGAAAACAACCAGAATTGAGACCAAATAATCAACCATCATACTTGTTATCTTTGATAGATAATATTCTACCATATTTACAGGGCTATGACGTAATGTTTTCTGCCAGTTGTTGATTTTATCGGTATGTAAGACAGCTGGGAATGAAAAGATAGCTGTCGACATCATGGAAAAAGCTGTCATGGAGATGAGGTAGTCACGCATAAAATTATCTGGTCCACCAGGTGTGTCCTGGTACATGCCTGAAAAGAATAAATAGAAGGCTGTCGGCATCCCTACGGATAATAGATAATAGACTAATTGTCGTTTGGTCAATAAAAATTCTATCTTGTTTAGTGCAATCCATCGTTTCATCTTAGTCATCTCCTTTTTGCGTTTCTTCAAAGATTGTATCCAGCAAACTACGATTATTAACTTCGATTTCTTGTATCCTACATCTTGCTTGGGCTAATAGCTCCCAGAAAGCATCTGCTTCTCGAGTGACTACTTGCAAAGAATCTTGCTTTAGGGTCCAGTTTTCAACCAAATTTGACTTCTCTACGACTTCCTTGTAAGCTATAGGAAGGATAAAGTACTTTTCTATTTCCTCGCTACGCATAGCTAGAGGCGTCGTATCACGAATCAACTCTCCCTTATTCAAGACCAAGATTCGGTCCGCTGTATGCTCTACCTCTTCGATATAGTGAGAAGAATAGACAATGGTCACACCATTTTTCTTTAACTGATCGACAATCTCCCAAAAACGTTGACGAGTTGAGGTATCCATAGCCGATGTAGGCTCATCTAAAAAGACAAGCTTTGGTCGCCCAATTAAGGTCAAGACAAAAGAGAAAAGACGCTTTTGTCCACCTGATAATTTTTCTGCAAATTGCTCTTTTTGTTGCTGATCAAACTGCAATAGTTGATCGATTTCCTGGTTACTCAAGTGATTTGGATAAATTTTTTGAAAGAAAGCAATCAACTCTTTAACTTTTAATTTCTGAACGATTACATTTTCTTGAGGGAGGTAAGCCCTAGTATAGTCTAACTTTGAACTCGTCACTGGTAAACCTTTAATAGATACTTGCCCACTGGTGACCAATTTATCTCCGAGCAAACAGTCCAAGAGTGTGGTCTTTCCTGCTCCGTTTGGCCCAATCATGGCAACACATTCACCTTCAGCTATCTCAAAGGAAATATCCTTCAAAATAGCCTTACCCTTGATGTTTTTATGTAAGCCTTGTACCTTAATCATGTTCATAATATTCTCCTTTCAGCCACTCCTTTCCCATCGGAAAGACGATAAAAATCATAAATCCTAATCCCCATGCACCACGGATGAATTGGTGAAGGAAGGCTTGATCAAACCAATCAGTAAACATTTCTACCAACCATACCAAGAGTGACAGGCCGATAAAGAAATAGATAATTGCTTTTTTCATTCCTCAAACTCCTTTTTCACATCTCTTACTAATTTCAAACCTTCTCTGACAAGCCAAGACATCATTCCAAAGCCAGCAAATAACTCCCAAGGAAAATGATAGAAATCTTCATCCAATCCTGAGAACATGAGATAGGTCATAACTCCTGCTGCTACTAAACTCATTGCGACAATTACTTTATGTTTCATTTTTTCTTCCTCCCTTTCATACTTCAATTATAGTCTTTTGAAGTTAGCGGAGCTAGATACTTCTGTCACTCGTAAATATGACAAATGTCATAAAAGATTCTGTTCAAAATAAGCAAGATACACTATACAATAAAACACAATTAGAAAAATCTAAGGCAACTTCCTCAAAAGAGATATCAAACCCAATTCACACCATAATATAAACTAATACTTATTTAAAATCAAAAAAAGTAGAAATTTTTATCAGACAAACACATATATTATACGTTGAACAAAACCCTAAAATTTATAAGAGTTATAAAATCTGTTAAATTTCAATGTGGATACCTAAACTACGGTATTTATTGAAAAGGTTGGAGACAAAAAGTATACGCTGCCAAAATGAATTGCTGAAAATCATAACCACCCGTC
>NZ_VMLY01000017.1:0-96506 GCF_013276905.1 Streptococcus sp. 3109
AGAATCCCCTCACACAGCAAACCTAAACTGGACAAGGCAACCGAAATCAAACGGTAGCGATCACCTGGCATAGGAATAGCACAAAAAACAGCTATGAGAAAACCTGCCACGATTTCTGTTATTTTTAATACCTTATAGCGTCTACGATGTTGAACGCTTTTCTTTAAAAAATAAGCTATCTGTACATCCAATCGATCTGTCAGATACATTTCTTCTGGCGTCATGTTCGTAACCCCTTTTATCTATTCATTCTATTCAAAAAACTAGGATAACTGTCTAGTAGGTTTAGCAAATATTAATAATGTTGTCATGTTATTTTGGAAAGGAAGTCTCATGTTTATATCTAGTGGCAAAATATCGCTTCTCCTACTAGCAAAATTCACCTGATTTAATCATTATATCATAATCGGGACAAAAAAACTTACTTACTTACTTACTTACTTACTTACTTACTTACTTACTTACTTACTTACTTACTTACTTACTTACTCATGGTAGCTGATTTTATCAATGATGGCAAGCTCTGTATCTTAAAATGTCAGAATTATTAATTTTTTATTACATGCTTGTTTTTGCCATCATGAGAAGGGAGCGTTTGATTTTTTATAGCATAATAAAGTAGTAACTGAATAAAATTAGTTGAGAAATTCAAACTAATTTTTAACAATATTTTAGAAAACAAGGTCTACTATTCTAGCTTCAGTTTGCTGTATCATTCTTATTATGATTCTATCTCTGTTAAATCAAAGTTAAAATCTCCTATTTAGGTAGAGGAAGCTATCCTCTATCGGACAAAATTCATAAACTCCTCCAAGAACTGAAGACCAGCACTGAAAATCCAGAACAAGTCCAAAAACTCAAGGAAGCCTATGATAAATTCAACGAAGCATTGGGGCAATCAGAAAATGGGCTTGTCAATCAGGAGGTCTTTAATGCTGCACTTGAGGAGTATAAAAAGGTAGCCCAATTAAAGAATGGTGTTGAAAAAGGTAGTAGCGACATTCCTAAATCTAGGAAAGCGAGATCCGTTGATAATTCCTTGAAAATAGGATTCGGTAAGGGTACAACTAGTGTTCCACAATATAGCGAAGAAACTCTACGAACGCTAAGTACAGGTGAAGCCTTTGGAAATAACCTCCGAATAACCGTCAAATCTTTCAGTGGTAAGACCGTTAGGAGTATTACAGTTAATGGTCTGGAAGGCACAGGACTATCAGCGACAGGATTAACTCTTACAAATGGATTGGGATATGTAGATTTGCGAGGAAGAATGCCGGTTGATAGGCATGGTTACACCAGAGTAACGGTTGTTGCGACAGATTCTTCAGGAAATACAAATCAGAATACACTAACTATTGCTAGACCTTTACCTGATGCGAGGATTACGACAACTAATAAGGAGTTAGAAGGTAAAGCCGAGACTAAGCCGATAATTTCGGGAACTATTGGTGTAAAAGCGGAACCTGGTAACACACCAGATGGCGCTGAGTTGATGGCTTATTTAGTACGTGGTGGTTCACCTAATCCTTATAGCTATAACAATGAGGCTCAGGGCTACCATACCATAGCAAAGACACGTGTCACCGTTTCTGGAACTTTTAATTTTGTTCCACCTGAATACCGAGATTCAAAACTTGGCGAAGGAGATGTCAGAGTAGTGGTTGCTTATGTCCATAAAGGGACAGATACTGTCTATTCTGAAGGAATGAAGTCTGGATTCTCGACAAATAGCGTTAGAGCTACAGCACCAATTGATAGGGATGGGGCTAAGCAAGAACTACAGACAAAAGCTAACGAGAAGAAGGCTACGATTAATGGTATCCAACATCTTACGAAAGAGGAGAATGCTGTGAAAGCAGCCATAGAGTCCAAAGAATACGATTCAACACCTCAAATTGACCAAGCCAAGATCAAAATAGTATTGACACGGCTAAGAATAGCGCTGTTTCCGAGATTAATTGTTTAAAAGATGGTCAAGTGGGACGCGAGTTATCTAAGACAACAAATGAATGAGCTAGAAGCTAGACAAAACTCAATTTTATACTCATTTATAGTAAATCGTAACCGCCCAATAACGAAGTATATTGAAAAATCTCCAGACTAGAGAACTCACTGACGGTTCCTAATCTGGAGATTTTTTATTTGCACTTTTCTTGTATAATAGATTGAAATAGGATACGAACACATTAATTTGACTTCCCCAATTGATTCGCCCAATTCCTATTTCATTTTGATGTAACTATTTTTATCGAGACTATAACTCACATACAAAATCTTTAATTTTCGTTTTTAAGAATTTCTTCTAATTTATGATAGTCTTGGACACTATCGATCTCATAGATGCTATTGCCTTCTAATTCTTCAACATAGACATCTAGCTCTTTGATATTATCCTTAACCATATTATCCCAGTAGAGATCAACAAATTCACCACTTGCATAAGCCTTGTCGATAAAGCTGACAATCTTTTCTGCTGTTGGAGCATCCCAGAATGATACACCACTAAGGATACGACCAGCCTTGCTATCAACAGTAATATCTTGAACCTTGTAGTCGTCTCCATAGACCAAGAACCATTCGTTGGTACAATCTTCACGATAAACACTAAAATAAGTAGAACGTGTCAAATCATTGCGGAACATATTTTTAAAGAGATAATTGTCAGCATCAATAACATAACTGTTAGCTAATTCTTCTTTTACAAGATAGAGAGAGTAAAAGTTATTGTAGTCAGCGTATTTATCATTGAAAACGAGGCGAACTCCATATTTCTCTTTTAAATAATCGAATTGTTCTTTAAGGTAACCAACTATGATAATGATGTCATGGATCCCTTTTTCTTTTAGAAACTCAATTTGGTATTCAATCAAGGGTTTTTGATTAACCTGAACCAAGGCTTTAGGGGTATTTTCAGTCATAGGACGCAAGCGAGTTCCCAATCCCGCTGCTAAGATAATGGCTTTCACACGAATCTCCTTTATTCTTTAATAATAATATAAACTCCAGCAATGACGACAAGTGACGTAATAATGGTCAGCATATCTAGCGGTGCACCCAAGAAAACAACTGCAAACAAGACAGTCCAAACTACATAACTCACGTTCAAGCCTGTAGCCTTGGCTGGTTGCAAGCGATTGATAGCGATATAATAAGCCAAGTAGGAAATCATATCAAAGGCTGCAAAGACAATCATGAGACCTAGCAATTGTCCATTGGCCACTGCAGCAAATGACTGATGAGAGAAGAGCACAATCACAAGATAAGATAAGAATGAAGTCACTTGACGAATCAAGAGGGCTTCGATTTCACTCAGTTCACTTTCCATAGCAAAAGAGCTTAGAACACTCTCGCTTCCCCATGCAATAGCACAAATCAAAGCACAGAGAATACCAATGTAGAAGGAATTGACCTGTTCAACCTTATAGGTCTGAGCAATAATCCCTGCAATAATCAAGACAATCCCAAACACAGTATTTTTTGAAATCTTGTGCTTTAAAAAGAAGAAAGCCAATAAAACTGAAATCGCAGGGTAAATAGCCGATACAGATGAAGCTAAGGAACTTCCGATATACTTAACCGCATAAAGATTGGCCTGCATACCGATAGGGCCTGCTAGCAAGGCTCCGATGATCACGCTAACATTGCGAATATTTAAGAAAATTGAGAGACGAACTTTCCCTTCTTTCACTAAAAGAAAAGCTAGTAAGATAAAGATGCTCAAAAAATCATGAGCAGCGGCCACCACAAAGGGCGACAAATCTGTAAAAATCGAAAAGATATAAGCACTAATCGTTAGACCTAAACCCCAGAAAATACCTGAGAGTAGACCAAAAGAAACTCCATTTTTATTTTTCATCTGAACCTCCATAAGAAGCCAAACCTTTAACAGCTCTTTGGTAACGACTCACACCATAGTCGCCAAAATCTGCGCCTTGTTCTTCTTTATAGACTGTCCATAGACTCCAAATAGCATCTTGTAAAATTTTATAAATGGCAATCTTTTCACGAGAGACAGGTGTTTGCTCACTCTCATAGTGAGATAAGAAGGCTTCTTCCTCTTGACGAGTGAATTCAGACTCTAAAAAGAGAGCAGCCAAATCCCACATTGGATCATTCATTGATGAATATTCCCAGTCAATCAGATATAAACGTCCTTGAGGTGATTCGATAAAGTTTTCAGGAACCAAATCGATATGACAAGATTTTCTGTCAACACCTAAGTCAGCCAGTCTTTTCTCTAAGGAAAAGACTTCTTCTCGAACTGCTTCATAGTTAGCATAAGGGATTTTTTCTTCAATTAAGGATTCGTATTTTTTGATTTCTTCAAAAGGAGCAAATTCTCCTCTTAATTCCTTGCCAGAAGCATGAATAGTTTGTAATATTGGAGCAATTTTGTCAAATTTGGTCTTGATTGACGTTGAATCAAGCGTAATCGCAGATTCGATATACTCATTAACTTTGATACCAGCTTCAATATCAAAAAGGTAATTTTTTACATCTAGGTCTAAATCTTTAAGTAGTTCAAGATTATACTTTTCATCTTGACGATTGATCAGTTTTTCTGTCCCTTTACCAAAGAACTTAACGATGTACTGCTTATTTGTTGTTTTGACCAAATAGTTTTGATTGGTCATTCCCCCCAGTTGTTCAACACTGAGGACTTCCTCTTCTTGACTAAGTAGGGAAGAAATTTTCTCTTTAATGATTTTCTCCACAATTAACCTCCAGCACCTATACTTCCCACTTAAACACAGTTTTAAAGGCTGTGTTTAAATCGGTTGCAAAGACACGGTGAATATCTTTAATTTCTCTCACAGGTTCTTCTAGATAAAGGATATTTTTAAGACGATTGGCAAATTTCTTGACTTCCATCATTTGGATTGCATTTTCAAAATCAATGCGACCAGAACGAGAGGAACCAACCAAGAGCAAACCTTTTTCTAAGGCATCGCGTGTATTGAGATTGACTTTATATTCGCTAACTCCCATCATGAGAATCGTTCCCTGAGGACGAATGTAGCGAATCAAGTCATTTATAGCTGGTCCAGTACCATCACCACCACAACACTCAAAAGCATGGTCAAAGGCCAAATCTTCAGGAATATTATCAGTAATATAGCATTCTTTGGCAAATGAGAAAAGCTCCAATTTTTCCCAATGACGACCAATAACCACAATCTCTGCTTCTGGCAAAGTATAGTTGATAATATTGGCAACCACAAATGCTAAACTTCCATCTCCGATAACGGCGATTCGGTCCCGCTTGCTATGAGCAAGGGTCAATAGACGATTCATAGCGTGCATGCCAACACTGACAAACTCTGTAATGGCTGCAACCGTATCTTCGATAGCATCATAAGCCACCACACGGTCTTTAGGGAGAGAAACAAACTCTCTCATAAAGCCATCAAAGCCACTAGACAAGAAATGGGTCCCTGTCATGTAGTTTTCATAGAATTCTTCATCACTCTGCATAGGAGGCTGATTGGGAATCATGACAACTTTTTGCCCAACCTCGTAGGTTCCTGTCGGGTCAGAAATAACGGTTCCACATGACTCGTGAATCATTGCCATTGGAAGCTTTTTGTTCAAAATCTTGGGATCACGTTTCCCTTGGTAGTAACGCTGATCCGCATGACAGACCGCCATGTAGTTGGGACGGATAAGGATATGATTTTCTTGGTCAATAGCCTCTTCCTGATATTTGACATTGATAAACTTAGGCTTAGTTAGTTGATAAATTTGATTAATCATTTTACTAGTCTTTCTCAATCATACTTTTTGCAATCTTCAAATCTGTTACGGTTGTAATCTTCAGATTTGAGTATTCACCCTTGGCCAAGGCTACATCTTTTCCTTTAATGACAAAGATTTTACATGCATCTGTCAAGATTTCCTTCTCTTCAGCAGAGAGAGAACCGTAAAGATCCATGAAGTCCTTGCAACGGAATGTTTGAGGTGTTTGTCCTTGATAAAGGTGAGCACGATTTGGAATATCTGTAATGAATTGACCATTGGTGCTTTCAACGATAGTATCAACCGCTTCTACCACTGTGTCCACTGCGTCATGATTTTGGGCAAGTTGGATATTGTCCTGAATCATGCGAAGTGTAATAAATGGACGAACAGAATCGTGGGTAACAACAATGTCCTCTGGAGTAAGCGGACGATAAGCATCAATGGCTTCAATGATTTTCTCAATACTTGTATTGCGGTCAGCACCACCCTTTGTAATGATGATACGTTCCTTATGAAGAGGAAGATATTTATCTACAAGATCTTCTGCATGAGAAACCCAGTCTCCATGAACCCCAACTACAATTTTTTCAATACTTGGTTCCAAGACAAATTTTTCAATTGTATGAATCAAAATAGGTCGATCACCTAGCTCTAAAAATTGTTTTGGCAAGTTACTGATTCCCATGCGTGTGCCAGTTCCACCAGCAAGAATTCCTGCATAAATCATCTATTTTCTCCTTTGTCTTACTAAAAAAACTTATTCTCTCTATTATACCACAATCTAGTCCTATCATGAAAGAAATACCGACCCTCCCGTTCTAGAATAGGAGGATCATGCAGTTCCATTATTCAAAGAAACTAGTCCATTTCTAATAATGACTAGGAATTCTGTAGTCATTATCAATAAATGGCTGTGAAATTTTAGAGTTCTCCAGAATAATATACTTTCCTTAAAGAAAACTTAAAATAAAAATTTAAAACTTCAAAGTGATTACTTGACTTATACTCAATGAAAATCAAAAAGCAAACTAGGAAGCTAGCCGTAAGCTGTACTTGAGTACGGTAAAGCGACGCTGACGTGGTTTGAAGAGATTTTCGAAGAGTATTACTGCCCTTCATTTCTTATTAGCTGACTTTATGATATAATGAAAAACGAGGTAAATTGAATGAAAAGTATAAAATTAAATGCTCTATCTTATATGGGAATTCGTGTCTTGAATATTATTTTTCCCATTCTAACTGGAACCTATGTCGCGCGTGTCTTGGATCGAACTGACTATGGTTACTTCAATTCAGTTGACACTATTTTGTCATTTTTCTTGCCCTTCGCAACTTATGGAGTCTATAACTACGGTTTACGGGCCATCAGTAATGTTAAGGATAACAAAAAAGATCTGAATAGAACCTTCTCTAGTCTTTTTTATTTGTGCATAGCTTGTACAATTTTGACCACTGCTGTCTATATCCTAGCTTATCCTCTCTTCTTTACTGATAATCCAATCATCAAAAAAGTCTACCTTGTTATGGGGATTCAACTCATTGCCCAGATTTTTTCAATCGAATGGGTCAATGAAGCTCTAGAAAATTACAGTTTTCTCTTTTACAAAACTGCCTTCATCCGTATCCTGATGCTGGTCTCTATTTTCTTATTTGTTAAAAATGAACACGATATTGTTGTCTATACACTTGTGATGAGTTTATCGACACTAATTAACTATCTGATTAGTTATTTTTGGATTAAAAGAGACATTAAGCTTGTTAAAATCCACCTAAGTGATTTTAAACCGCTCTTTCTCCCTTTAACAGCCATGTTGGTCTTTGCCAATGCCAATATGCTCTTCACTTTTTTGGATCGTCTCTTCCTCGTTAAAACAGGGATTGATGTCAACGTTAGTTACTATACCATGGCTCAGCGAATTGTGACCGTTATAGCTGGGGTTGTAACAGGTGCAATTGGAGTGAGTGTGCCTCGTCTCAGTTACTATTTGGGTAAAGGAGACAAAGAAGCCTATGTTTCTCTGGTTAACAGGGGCAGTCGAATCTTTAACTTCTTTATCATCCCACTCAGCTTTGGACTCATGGTTTTAGGACCAAATGCCATCCTACTTTACGGTAGTGAAAAATATATCGGAGGTGGTATCTTAACCTCTCTCTTCGCTTTTCGGACGATTATCCTGGCACTAGATACCATTCTTGGTTCCCAAATTCTCTTTACAAATGGCTATGAAAAACGTATCACAGTTTACACAGTCTTTGCTGGGCTACTCAATTTGGGCTTAAATAGTCTCCTCTTTTTCAACCATATCGTGGCTCCTGAATACTACTTACTGACAACTATGCTATCAGAGGCCTCTCTACTTGTTTTCTATATCATTTTCATCCATAGAAAACAGCTTATTCACTTGGGACATATCTTTAGCTATACTGTTCGATACTCGCTCTTTTCACTTTCCTTTGTAGGAATTTATTTCCTAATTAATTTCTTGTATCCTGTGGATATGATCATTAATTTGCCATTTTTGATTAATACTGGTTTGATTGTCTTGCTATCAGCCATCTCTTATATTGGTCTACTTGCCTTCACCAAAGATAGCATTTTCTATGAATTTTTAAACCATGTCCTAGCCTTAAAAAATAAATTCAAAAGATCATAGGAGTTTAAAATGAAACAACTAACCATTGAAGATGCCAAACAGATTGAATTAGAAATTTTGGATTATATTGATACTCTCTGTAAAAAGCACAATATCAACTATATTATTAACTACGGTACTCTGATTGGGGCAGTTCGACATCAGGGCTTTATCCCTTGGGACGACGATATTGATTTATCTATGCCTCGAGAAGACTATCAACGATTTATTAACATTTTTCAAAAGGAAAAAAGCAAATACAAACTCTTATCCTTAGAGACAGATAAGAATTACTTTAACAACTTTATCAAAATAACCGACAGTACGACTAAAATCATCGATACTCGAAATACAAAAACCTATGAGTCTGGTGTCTTTATCGACATTTTCCCTATGGATCGTTTTGATGATCCTAAGGTCATTGATACTTGTTATAAACTGGAAAGCTTCAAACTTCTGTCTTTCAGTAAACATAAAAATATTGTCTATAAGGATAGCCTTTTAAAAGATTGGATACGAACAGCCTTCTGGTTACTCCTTCGACCGGTTTCTCCTCGTTATTTCGCAAATAAAATCGAGAAAGAAATTCAAAAATATAGTCGTGATAATGGGCAGTATATGGCTTTTATCCCTTCTAAATTTAAGGAAAAGGAAGTCTTCCCAAGTGGTACCTTTGATAAAACAATTGATTTACCCTTTGAAAATTTAAGCCTTCCAGCACCTGAAAAATTTGATACTATTTTGACACAATTTTATGGAGATTATATGACCCTACCACCAGAAGAAAAACGCTTCTACAGTCATGAATTTCACGCTTATAAATTGGAGGATTAGGATGCAGTATTTAGAAAAAAAAGAAATTAAAGAAATTCAACTAGCCCTGCTAGACTATATTGATGAGACTTGTAAGAAACATGATATTCCTTATTTTCTCAGTTATGGAACCATGCTTGGAGCTATCCGCCACAAAGGTATGATTCCATGGGATGATGATATTGATATTTCTCTCTATCGTGAGGATTATGAGCGTTTACTGAAGATTATTGAAGAAGAAAATCACCCTCGCTACAAGGTTCTTTCCTACGACACTTCTTCTTGGTACTTCCATAATTTCGCATCGATTTTGGATACTTCTACTGTTATCGAAGACCATGTTAAGTACAAGCGTCATGACACCAGTCTCTTTATCGATGTCTTCCCAATTGATCGATTTACAGACTTGAGCATTGTCGATAAGAGTTATAAGTATGTAGCCCTTCGTCAACTAGCCTATATCAAAAAATCACGCGCAGTTCACGGTGATAGCAAATTAAAAGATTTTCTAAGATTATGTAGCTGGTACGCCCTCCGATTTGTCAATCCTCGTTACTTCTACAAGAAAATTGATCAGCTAGTCAAAAATGCTGAAACCAACACTCCTCAATATGAGGGAGGAGTTGGTATTGGTAAAGAAGGAATGAAAGAAATCTTCCCAGTTGATACCTTTAAAGAACTGATTTTAACTGAGTTTGAGGGCCGTATGTTACCAGTTCCAAAAAAATATGACCAATTTTTAACCCAGATGTATGGGGATTATATGACACCACCATCAAAAGAAATGCAAGAGTGGTATAGTCATAGCATTAAAGCTTATCGCAAAAGCTGATTAATCAGTAGTTTACAAGAAAAAATATAACAAAAAAGAGAAGATCGTTACACCTTCTCTTTTTTCTATTTAAATCGCTTCTGTGACAAAACTACGGCTTTCAAGTACCTTAAGCATGGCATTAGCTGTATCTAGGGCTGTGAAGAGGGGCACTCCGTGTTCAATGGCTGAACGACGGATTTGCTCACCATCTTCGTCAGCAGTTCGTTTGGTTCCAACTGTATTAATGATAGCTTGGATTCTTCCTTTACGAACAAAGCTTGGAATATCCTTATCGTCATCACCAATCTTACCAACAGGTTGGGATTGCAATCCATGACTGGCAAAGAAGGCTGCTGTCCCTTCTGTCGCAAGGATTCCATAGCCAATATTTTGGAAACGACGAGCCAAGTCCAAGGCTTCTTCTTTGGCATCATCAGCGATGGTAAATACAACGTTACCAAAAGTTGGCAAGTGTAAGTAAGAAGCTTCAAAAGCCTTATAGAGAGCTTTTTCTAAAGTCGTATCAGAACCCATAACTTCTCCTGTTGACTTCATTTCAGGACCAAGCAAGCTGTCTACCTTCGCTAGTTTGGTAAAGGAGAAGACAGGTGCCTTGATATGAACGCGGGTACTTTCAGGGTAAAGTCCATCTTGGTAGCCAAGTTCTTCAAGTTTTTGACCAAGAATGAGCTTGGTTGCTACTTGAGCCATAGGGATATTGGTTACCTTAGAAAGGAATGGCACCGTACGGCTAGCACGTGGATTGACCTCAATAACATAGACTTTTTCATCCTTGATGACAAACTGGATGTTCATCATTCCAAGGCAGTTAAGACCGATTGCTAGGCGTTTAGTATAGTCTGCGATTGTTTCTTGCACCTTTTGCGACAAGGTTTGTGGTGGGTAAACGGCCATTGAGTCACCTGAGTGGACACCAGCACGTTCAATATGCTCCATGATACCTGGGATGAGGACATTTTGTCCGTCTGAAATGGCATCGACTTCACACTCTTGTCCGACGATATAAGAGTCAACAAGAACAGGGTGGTCTGGACTTGCCTTAACCGCAGTACGCATATAAGAACGAAGGTCTTCTTCGTTTTCAACGATTTCCATGGCACGTCCACCAAGTACATAAGATGGGCGGACAAGAACTGGGAAGCCAATCTTGCGAGCTGCAAGAACTGCTTCTTCTTCATTGGTAGCCGTTTGTCCTGGTGGCTGTGGAATATCCAAATCTTTAAGTGCTTGCTCAAAGAGGTCACGGTCTTCAGCCCGATCCAAGTCAGCAACCTGTGTACCAAGTATGATCACACCTGCTTTTGCCAATGGCTCCGCAAGGTTGATGGCTGTTTGACCACCAAACTGAACGATTACCCCTTTTGGTTGCTCTAAGTCGATAACATTCATAACGTCTTCGAAAGTCAATGGCTCAAAGTAGAGCTTGTCAGACACAGAGAAGTCTGTAGAAACGGTCTCTGGGTTTGAATTCATGATAATGGCTTCATAGCCAGCCGCCTGAATAGCCTTAACTGAATGAACAGTTGCGTAGTCAAACTCGACCCCTTGACCGATACGGATTGGACCAGAACCTAGAACTAGAACGGATTCCTTATCAGACTTGATAGACTCGTTTTCCCAACCATAGGTTGAATAGAAGTATGGTGTTTCAGAATCAAATTCTGCCGCACAAGTATCTACCATCTTGTAGACTGGGACAATCTTGTTTTCCAAGCGAAGTTGGCGAACTTGGTCAGCTGTAGTATTCCAGAGTTCAGCAATCTTACGGTCTGAAAATCCATTGAGTTTGGCAGTTTTCAAAACTTCTAAATCTTGTGGATGGGCACCTAATTCTTGCTCAATTTCAAAGATATGCAAGAGTTTATCCAGATAGAAGATATCAATCTTAGTCAATTCAGCAATTTCCTCTGGTGTGTAACCACGGCGAATGGCTTCTGACACATAGAAGAGACGGTCATCTTGGGCTTTAACAACTTTTTCAATCAAGGCATCATCAGAAACTGCTGCAAGTTCAGGCATTTCATTATGGTGAACACCAATTTCAAGGGAACGACAGGCCTTAAGGAGAGATTCTTCGATGTTACGACCAATTGCCATGACTTCTCCAGTCGCCTTCATCTGAGTACCAAGACGGCGCTCACCCTTTTCAAACTTGTCAAATGGGAAACGTGGAATCTTGGCAACAACGTAGTCAAGGGCTGGCTCAAACATGGCATAGGTTGAACCCGTGACTGGGTTAATAACCTCATCCAAGGTCAAACCGACGGCAATCTTAGCAGCCAATTTGGCAATTGGGTAACCTGTCGCCTTAGAAGCAAGGGCTGACGAACGCGATACACGAGGGTTTACTTCGATGACATAGTACTTGAAGCTGTGGGGATCAAGGGCTAGCTGAACGTTACATCCCCCTTCAATCTTGAGGGCACGAATGATGCTCAAGCTCGCGTCACGTAGCATTTGGTTTTCATAGTCTGACATGGTTTGTGCAGGAGCAAATACGATGGAATCCCCTGTGTGAATCCCAACTGGGTCAAAGTTTTCCATGTTACAAACAACCAAAGCATTGTCAGCTGAGTCACGCATGACTTCGTATTCGATTTCCTTGAAGCCAGCAATCGAACGCTCAATCAAACATTGGGTGACAGGTGACAATTTCAACCCATTTTCAGCGATTTCACGCAATTCTTCCTCGTTGGCACACATACCACCACCAGTACCACCAAGGGTAAAGGCTGGACGAACGATAACTGGGTAACCAATTGTCGCTGCAAAGGCAACTGCTTCTTCGACTGTGTTGACAATTTCAGATTCTGGAATTGGTTGGTTGAGCTCTTCCATCAATTGTTTAAAGAGGTCACGATCCTCCGCTTGGTCAATAGCAGATAATTTAGTTCCCAGAAGCTCAACACCAAGCTCATCAAGGATACCATTTTTAGACAATTCCATGGCCATATTAAGACCAGTTTGCCCACCGAGTGTTGGTAGCAAGGCATCTGGACGTTCCTTACGAAGAATACGAGTCACAAACTCAAGTGTAATCGGTTCAATATAAACCTTGTCCGCAATCTCCTTGTCCGTCATGATGGTTGCAGGGTTTGAATTAACCAAAACCACCTCATAACCTTCCTCTTTCAAAGACAAGCAAGCCTGGGTCCCAGCGTAGTCAAACTCAGCAGCTTGACCAATAATAATCGGACCAGAACCAATCACCATAATTTTTTGAATATCAGTACGTTTAGGCATAGTTTATGATACAAAGCCCGTAAAGAACACAGTGAAAATAGGAAACTCGGTGCAGACGCCTTCAGCGTCAAGACGATGTTTATCTTTTTCACACAGTTCTTAGGGCGTGTTCACTTCCGCGAACAATGTATCTTCTCCTTTCTATTCGTCGCCTCACAGGGCGACATTAAATAAATTCTCCGACGAGCTTTTACTCGTTCTTAGTTTGATTGTTTAAAAGCTTCCATCATCTCGATAAACTCATCAAATAGGTAGCTTGCGTCGTGTGGACCAGGGGCTGCATCTGGATGGTATTGAACAGAGAAAGCAGGTTGGTATCTGTGACGCACACCTTCAACTGACTTGTCATTGATTTCTTCATGGGTAATGATTAAATGATCTGGCAAATCCTCACGGCTGACTGCATAACCATGGTTTTGGCTGGTAAAATCTACGCGTCCTGTAGCAATTTCGCGTACCGCATGGTTGAATCCACGGTGACCAAACTTCATCTTGTAAGTCTTAGCCCCGTTTGCCATGGCAAAGAGTTGGTGCCCCATACAAATACCGAAAATTGGAATTTTCCCTTGCACACCGCGAATCATATCCAGTGCTTGGGGAACATCTTCTGGATTTCCCGGTCCATTTGACAACATCACTCCGTCAGGATTAAGATGGAGAATTTCTTCAGCCGTTGTCGTGTATGGAACCACGGTCACGTTACAGTTGCGTTTAGAAAGTTCACGTAGGATTGAGTGCTTGAGACCAAAGTCCACTAGAACCACGCTCAAACCAACTCCTGGAGCTGGATAGGAAGTTTTAGTAGAAACCTGTTTGATATTATCTGTCGGCAAGACTGTTGCTTGGAGCTGGTCCGTCACATGATCCATGCTATCCCCAACATGGGTCAAGGTTGCACGCATGGTACCATGCTTACGGATAATCTTGGTAAGGGCACGCGTATCAATTCCTGAAATACCTGGAATTTTCTTGGCTTTCAAAAATTCATCCAAGGTCATTTGGTTGCGCCAGTTGCTTGCTCTACGCGCTTCTTCAAAAACAACGACTCCCTTACAAGTTGGAATAATGGATTCGTAGTCATCACGGTTGATTCCATAATTTCCTACCAAAGGATAAGTAAAGGTCAAGATTTGTCCATTATAAGACTGGTCTGTAATGGATTCTTGGTAGCCGGTCATCCCTGTATTAAAGACGATTTCGCCTGTTACATCAATATCTGCTCCGAAGGCCTTGCCTTCAAAAACTGTGCCATCTTCTAATACTAGAAGTCTTTTTGTCATATTCTCACCTCTCGTGGACGCTCACTGGCGTCTTTTAACGTCTTGTGTTTTAGTTGGCGTTTCTACTCGCCAGTACGGATTCTAAGATTGCCATTCGAACAAAGACACCATTGGTCATTTGTTGGACAATCCGTGATTTTGGTGCTTCAACCAAATGGTCTGCAATTTCTACATCACGGTTGACTGGAGCTGGGTGCATGAGGATTGCTGTTTCTTTCAAACGATCGTAACGTTCTTGAGTCAAGCCATGTTGGGTATGGTAGTCTTCTTTTGAAAAGACAGCTCCACTATCATGACGTTCATGTTGCACACGAAGAAACATCATGACATCCACCTGATCAATGATTTCATCAATGGTTACAAACTGTCCATAGTCTGCAAACTCTTGACTTCTCCATTCCTCAGGTCCAGCGAAAAAGAGTTCAGCTCCCAAGCGTTTCAAAATCTGCATATTAGATTTGGCAACGCGCGAGTGGTCCAAGTCACCTGCAATCGCAACCTTGAGACCCTCAAAGTGACTAAATTCCTCATAAATAGTCATCAAATCAAGCAAGCTCTGGCTAGGGTGTTGGCCCGAACCATCTCCACCATTGATGATGGAAGTCGTAATCGTAGGACTAGCAATCAACTCTCTGTAGTAGTCAACCTCTGGGTGGCGAATCACACAGACATCCACTCCTAAAGCAGACAAAGTCAAAATGGTATCATAAAGTGTCTCACCCTTATTAACCGAACTAGTCTTCACATCAAAGTCAAGTCGTTCCAGCCCCAGTTTAATCTCTGCCACTTCAAAGGACTTATGCGTCCGTGTAGAATCCTCAAAGAAAAGATTGGAAACAATCGGATGGTCTTCATAAGGAAGCTGGGCTCCATTTTTAAACTCAATTCCTCGCTTGATCAATTTCATCACTTGATCGACAGTGAGGTCTTCCATGGACACCACATGGTTCAATGCTTGTTGATTTTCTGACATGGCTACTCCTTTAGCTTTCTAAGCTTCTTCAGTAATCAGAACTCTGTCTTGGCCATCAAGTTCTGCCATCTCTACGATGATTTCTTCAGAACGACTAGTTGGGATATTTTTTCCAACGTAATCTGGACGGATTGGCAATTCTCTATGTCCACGATCGACTAGAACTGCTAAACTCACGCGCGCAGGACGACCATGACCTACAATATTATCAATAGCAGCGCGGATGGTACGGCCTGTATAAAGCACATCATCCACCAAGATAACTTCACGGTCTGTCACATCTACAGAAACCAAAGAAGTATCTTCTCCACTTTTAACATCATCACGGAAAGGTTTAGTATCTAATTCCACAACAGGAACTGAAAGATTTTCTAGCTGCTCCAAACGTTCTTGGATTCGGTAGGCGATAAAGACACCGCGAGTTTTAATACCAGCCAAGACGATTTTATTCAAATCTTTGTTGCGTTCGATAATCTCATAAGTAATACGCGTAATCGCTCGTTTGACGGTCAATTCGTCTACAACTTCTTTTGTCTTCATGACAAACCTCCAAAAAGAAAAGTCTCCTTAAACAAGGAGACTTGAAATGTATAGCTAAGTAAGCCCTACTACAAACAGTATAGACTTCACCCTTCTACTTTATCACGCTCCTTGCCTGCCTCACGGGACAGGTTTAAAGGAATATTTAATTATCAATTACTATAGCACAAAGCGAGCCTAAAATCAAGCAAAAACTTTTGAAACCCCATCTTATAAATTGCTAAAATCATATAACTGTGGGTACTGGTCACACTCTGGATTTTTAGGATGGCAAATGGCTCTTCCAAAATAAATCATGGCCTGATGAGCTGCTAACCACTGCTCAGGCGGCAAGATATCCATGACCCGCTTTTCCACCTCAAGTGGTGTCGCTGATTTTTTGACGATATCGTGGTGTTTGCAAATACGCTCTACATGAGTATCCACTGCAAAAGCTGGAATCCCAAATCCTACACTCATAACAACATTGGCTGTCTTGCGACCAACACCTGCCAAACTCTCTAATTCCTCACGTGTTTGAGGAACTTGGCCATAAAAATCGTCTAGTAACTGTTGGGCACATTTTTTAAGGAATTTAGCCTTATTCCGATACAGTCCCAGGCGAGAAATATGTGAAGCAATCTCACCCTCTGTCGCCACAGACATGGCTTGTGGCGTTGGAAAGGCAGCAAAGAGACCTGGTGTGGCCTTATTTACCGCTGCATCTGTTGTCTGAGCTGACAACATGACCGCAACTAGTAGTTCAAAATGATTGGTAAAATCAAGACTGGGCTTGGCATCTGGAAAAAGAGCAATAATTTCTTCTAGCACCTTTCGTGCGCGTTTTTTTGACAAGACCATTATTCGTCTCCATCAAATAGTCCTTGTAAGCCAGCAAAAGGACTGTTTTCTTCTTTCTTAACCGCTTGTTGGGCTTGGTATTCTTCTTCTGTCATGATTTGCCAGTCATTTCCTGACACAAAACCTTGACCAGCTTCTTCTTCAGCCGTCAAGACCTTGATAGGAATGTTTAGTAGGATATTGTCTGACACGCTCTCAGCAAGGTCAAGTTCTCCATTTTCGATAGGCAAGACCAAATCATCGTCTAAAACTTCTTGATCTAGCTGGTTAGTTGCGCCTTCCATGAAAACTTCTGTGACTGGATAAGATTCAGCCAACTCAACTGGCTCCATACTACGACTTGAAGCAAGGACAATGGTATAAGACAACTGATAATCTAAGAAATACATACGGTCTTCATATTGGACTTTCCCAACTGCAAGGATATCTTTTACATCTAAAATTTCTTGATTACGTGCACGTAGGTCAGCAACTAAATCTAACGCTTGTTCAAAATGCAAGCCTTCAGACTGCTTACGAATTTCTTGAATATTTAATTTCATACTTCCTCCATAAAGATTTACTCTCTTGATTATACCATGAAAAGGCTACAAATCAGCACAGCAAACTTTGTAATTAACATTCGAGTTTTTAACATGTTTACTATGTCATTTTTTTAGTTCTATACTATAGGCAAGAATACATCAGAGCAAGGAAGATACTCACATGGAAGACAAAGAACTCATTACTAATGCCTACCACACGGATTTTAGAGCATAGAATTTCCAGTTTTCTGTTGACAAAATTTCCTTAAAGGTATAGTATAAAGATACTAATACTCGGAGGTAAGGGAGACATGAACAACTAAGTCTATCAAATAAAGAACCTTTATTTAGTAGATCTTGTTTTTGTCTCTTTTTGTGTGCTCTTTTATGCTCTTTTTTCTGGCATTTTCATAGAGTTTTTTTGACATAGACTTTGGGCTCTACTAGGTAAAGTAGAGCTTTTTGTTATGCACTATGGACATTCTAGAAAGGGCAATCATATGATAAAAATCAATCACCTGACCATCACACAAAACAAAGATTTACGAGACCTTGTCTCTGATCTAAGCATGACCATCCAGGATGGGGAAAAGGTAGCTATTATTGGAGAGGAAGGAAATGGCAAATCAACCTTACTTAAAACTTTAATGGGGGAAGCTTTGCCTGATTTCACTATCAGGGGAGACATCCAGTCTGACCATCAATCACTAGCCTACATTCCTCAAAAACTCCCCGAGGAGCTGAAAAAGAAAACTCTACACGACTACTTCTTTTTAGATTCTATTGATTTAGACTACAGTATCCTCTATCGTTTGGCTGAGGAATTGCATTTTGATAGCAATCGTTTCGCAAGCGACCAAGAGATTGGCAGTCTATCAGGGGGTGAAGCTTTGAAAATTCAGCTCATCCATGAGTTAGCCAAACCCTTTGAGATTCTATTTTTAGATGAACCTTCAAATGACCTAGACCTTGAGACGGTTGATTGGCTAAAAAGTCAGATTCAAAAGATTCGGCAAACTGCTATTTTCATCTCCCATGATGAGGACTTTCTTTCTGAAACGGCAGACACTATTGTTCACTTGCGACTGGTCAAACACCGTAAAGAAGCAGAAACGCTAGTAGAGCATTTAGACTATGATCGCTATAGTGAGCAGAGAAAGGCTAATTTTGCCAGACAAAGCCAGCAAGCTGCTAACGACCAAAGAACCTACGATAAAACTATGGAAAAACATCGACGAGTCAAGCAAAATGTAGAAACTGCGCTTCGAGCTACTAAAGACAGTACTGCAGGTCGCCTATTGGCTAAAAAGATGAAAAATGTTCTCTCTCAAGAAAAACGCTTTGAAAAGACAGCTCAGTCCATGACCCAAAAACCACTTGAAGAGGAAGAAATTAGACTTTTTTTCTCAGATATACAGCCATTACCGGCATCTAAAGTCTTAATCCAACTGGAAAAAGAAAATTTGTCCATTGACGACCGTGTTTTGGCTCAGGAACTACAACTAACTGTCCATGGCCAAGAAAAAATTGGTATCATCGGCCCAAATGGTATTGGAAAATCAACTCTGTTAGCCAAGTTACAGCAACTTCTTAATGATAAAAGAGAGATTTCGCTTGGTTATATGCCACAAGATTACCATAAAAAACTGCAATTGAATTTATCACCAATAGCTTACCTCAGCAAAACTGGAGAAAAAGAGGAACTACAAAAAATCCAATCTCACTTAGCAAGTCTCAATTTCAGTTATCCAGAAATGCAACATCAAATTCGCTCCTTATCTGGCGGACAACAGGGAAAACTCCTGCTTTTGGATTTAGTGCTACGAAAACCAAACTTTCTCCTTCTGGATGAGCCCACACGAAACTTTTCTCCCACTTCTCAACCCCAAATCAGAAAACTCTTTGCAACCTATCCAGGTGGTCTCATAACTGTTTCACATGACCGTCGTTTCTTAAAAGAGGTCTGTTCAATCATCTATCGCTTAACAGAACACGGTTTGGAGATAGTTAATTTAGAAGATTTATAAATTTTCAACATAGCAGATAGGTGGGGCAAAAACACAATTTTAGGAGAAAAAGAAGTAAATCTTCCCATAATAAAACGCATAATATCAAGTTTTCACACCTGATATTATGCGTTTTTCAGACTTTAAAGGCTTTTTCCCAGCCTTCATTTTACATATGTTTCAAACGTTCAATCCGCTCTGCGATAGGTGGGTGGGTATAAAATAGTTTTTGGAATCCTCCCCCTTTCTTGGGATCATTGATATAAAGTGCACTGCTGGCATCATCAACAGGACGACTCATGGGTTTACTATTGTCTAACTTACGTAGAGCATTGATCATTCCTTGCGGATTGCGCGTCAACTCAACACTGGAAGCATCAGCTAGGAATTCCCTCTGACGAGAAATAGCTAGTTGCACTAAGGTTGCAGCGAGAGGTGCCAGCACAATTGCAAGTAGGGAGAGCACTAGCATAATGATTTCTAAGCCATTTCCATCTCGGTCATCGTCACTTCGTCTGCGACCTGCACCACCCCACCACATCATACGACCTGCCATACTAGAAAGCATAGTGATAGCACTGGCCAGGGCAACAGCAATAGTCGAAATGCGGATATCGTAATTACGAATATGACTGACTTCATGTCCCATAACAGCTTCTAGTTCTTCACGATTCATGATAGCTAGGAGACCTGAAGTCGCAGCAACCGCCGCATTTTGAGGGTTAGAACCTGTCGCAAAGGCATTTAAGGCTGGATCATCAATGATGAAAACACGAGGCATAGGAATCTGAGCGACCATAGCCATATCTTCTACTACATGGTAGAGGTCTGGTGCCGTTTGCTCATCAACCTCACGCGCTCCATTCATGGACATGACAATCTCTGTCGATTGAAAAATCATGGACAAGGCATAGATAAAGCCGATAATCAGCGCGATAACCAAACCACCAAGCCCAGACCGCATAAAAAGGTAACCAACTGCATAGCCAACAAGAGCTAAGAGTAGGAAAAATACCAGCAACAAAATCCATGTTTTTCGTTTATTGCTTGCAATTTGATCAAACAACATCTTAGTCACCTAAACCGCTAAAATCAACCTTAGGAACTGCCTTTTCCTCTTCTGGTGTTTGAAGGAAATCTGCTGCTTTAAATCCAAACATTCCAGCGATAATATTGCTTGGGAAAGTTTCTAATTTTACATTGTAGTTGCTGACAACACTGTTATAGAGTTGTCGAGAATAAGAAATTTTATTTTCTGTGTTTGTCAACTCCTCTTGCAATTTAACAAAGTTGGCACTAGCTTTCAAGTCTGGGTAGCTTTCTGCAACTGCAAAAATACCTGAAACTTGACGTGTAAGGGCATCACTAGCTTTCATAGCTTCTGATGGTGAAGTCGCTGCCGCCACTTGGTTACGTAGTTCTGCCACCTTTTCAAGGGTAGAACCTTCATATTTGGCATAACCTTTTACAGTTTCAATCAAGTTTGGCAAAAGGTCATTTCGACGTTTCAACTGAACATCAATTTGGCTCCAGGCCTCCTTTGTTTGCATACGATTCTTAACCAAACCGTTATAGCTAACAATTACAAAAATAACAATAAGAGCGATAACTCCAAGAATAATCCAAGTCATTATATAAGTCCTTTCTACTTTTAGATTAGTACCAGTATATCAAATTTTTAATGATTGTGGTAAAATAAGATGATACTAAAGAAGGAAATAACTATGAAACCAGAAACATTTTACAACTTGCTTGCCGAGCAAAATTTTCCACTGTCGGACCAGCAAAAAAAACAATTTGAACGTTATTTTGAGCTATTAGTTGAATGGAATGAAAAGATTAATCTAACAGCTATTACAGACAAGGAAGAAGTTTATCTCAAACATTTTTATGATTCGATTGCACCCATTCTTCAAGGCTTGATTCCCAATGAAACTATCAAACTTCTTGATATTGGAGCTGGGGCAGGATTTCCTAGTCTACCAATGAAAATCCTCTATCCTCAGCTTGATGTGACCATTATTGATTCACTCAATAAGCGCATCAACTTCCTACAACTCTTGGCTCAAGAACTTGATTTGGACGGTGTTCATTTCTATCATGGACGTGCAGAAGACTTGGCTCAAGACAAGAACTTCCGTGCTCAATATGATTTTGTAACAGCTCGTGCGGTTGCCCGTATGCAGGTTTTGTCTGAATTGACCATTCCCTACCTTAAAGTTGGAGGAAAACTACTGGCACTCAAGGCCAGCAATGCGCCTGAGGAGTTGTTAGAAGCTAAGAATGCTCTCAACCTCCTCTTTAGTAAGGTCGAAGATAATCTCAGTTACGCCCTACCAAATGGAGATCCGCGTTACATGACAGTGGTAGAAAAGAAAAAAGAAACACCCAACAAATACCCAAGAAAGGCTGGCATGCCAAATAAACGCCCGCTTTAAATTTTTTAGTAAACAAATGTTTACAAAGTCAACCTCGCTTTTTTATTTCTAGGCTCGGGAAAAAATGATTTACAAAATCATTTTTTTCTGCTATACTATCCTAAGCAAAGGTTTTTAATGTCATCCCGTGAGGTGACGAAAACGCAGAAATACTTGAAACTCTTTAAAGTCTAACTTTTAAAGAAGTCTTACTCTGAGGGCCTATTGCTGTAAAATAATGGGCTCTTTTTTGATGCCCAAAAGTGAGGTTTATATGAAACAAGAATCAACTGTTGATTTATTACTAGACGTTGACCAACGTCCTTCGGCTGGAAAAGGAATTCTCCTTAGTTTCCAACACGTTTTCGCCATGTTTGGTGCGACCATCTTGGTACCATTGATTTTGGGAATGCCTGTATCTGTTGCCCTTTTTGCTTCAGGTGTTGGAACACTCATCTACATGATTTCAACTGGATTTAAAGTTCCAGTTTATCTAGGTTCTTCATTTGCCTTTATCACAGCTATGTCACTGGCTATGAAAGAAATGGGTGGTGATGTATCTGCCGCTCAAACAGGGGTTATCTTGACTGGTTTGGTCTATGTCCTTGTTGCTACCAGCATCCGATTTGTAGGAACAAAATGGATTGATAAACTCTTGCCACCAATCATCATCGGACCTATGATCATCGTTATCGGTCTTGGGCTTGCAGGCTCAGCTGTTACCAATGCAGGTCTTGTAGCAGATGGAAATTGGAAAAATGCTCTTGTAGCCGTTGTTACGTTCTTGATTGCTGCCTTTATCAATACAAAAGGAAAAGGCTTCCTACGAATCATTCCATTCCTCTTTGCCATTATTGGTGGTTACCTCTTCGCGCTAACTCTTGGTTTGGTTGACTTTACGCCAGTTCTTAAAGCTAACTGGTTTGAAATTCCTGGTTTCTACTTGCCATTTAATACAGGTGGTGCCTTTAAAGAGTACAATCTTTACTTTGGTCCAGAAACCATCGCTATCTTGCCAATCGCTATCGTAACAATTTCTGAACATATCGGAGACCATACTGTTTTGGGTCAAATCTGTGGCCGTCAATTCTTGAAAGAACCAGGTCTTCACCGTACTCTTCTTGGTGACGGTATCGCAACTTCTGTTTCTGCCTTCCTTGGTGGACCAGCCAATACAACTTACGGAGAAAATACAGGGGTTATCGGTATGACTCGTATCGCTTCTGTCTCAGTTATCCGTAACGCTGCCTTCATCGCGATTGCCCTCAGCTTCCTTGGTAAATTCACTGCCTTGATTTCAACCATTCCAAACGCTGTACTTGGTGGTATGTCAATCCTTCTATATGGAGTTATCGCCAGCAACGGTTTGAAAGTCTTGATTAAAGAACGTGTTGATTTCGCTCAAATGCGTAACCTAATCATCGCAAGTGCTATGTTGGTCCTTGGACTTGGAGGAGCTATCCTTAAACTTGGTCCAGTTACCCTTTCAGGAACTGCCCTATCAGCCATGACAGGAATCATCTTGAACTTGATCTTGCCATACGAAAATAAAGACTAAAAGTCTAAACATATCAAAAAATGAGCATTTCCAATTACGGAAGTGCTCATTTTTCTTCTTTCTAACTAAAAAAGGAAAGCCCTGTGGCCTTCCTTTGTCTTACTTGCGTTTCTTCTTCGCTTTTTTCATTTTGTTAGCCATACGTTTCATAGATTGTTTCATAGCAAATTCACCGATTTTACCTTTTAGTCCACCACCAAACATCTGGCTCATATCTGGCATTCCTGCTCCTCCGAGAGCTGACAGGTCAGGCATACCGCCTTGTCCCATCATTCCTTCAAGGGCAGACATATCCATTCCTCCCATATTTGGCATATTTTTAGGAAGGTTGTTTGGATTGATTCCCATCTGCTTCATCATCTTGTTCATATCACCAGACATGACTCCCTGCATGAGCTGTTTAGCCTGGTTAAAGTCTTTGATGAATTTATTAACTTCGACAAAGGTATTTCCAGAACCAGCTGCGATACGACGGCGACGGCTCGGATTTAACAAATCTGGATTTTCACGTTCTTCAGGTGTCATGGAAGACACAATGGCACGTTTGCGCGCAATCTGGCGCTCATCTACCTTCATGTTTTGAAGGGCTGGATTGTTGGCCATACCTGGAATCATCTTGAGCAAGTCTTCCATTGGCCCCATGTTTTGCACCTGATCCAATTGATCGATGAAATCATTGAAATCAAAGGTGTTTTCACGCATCTTCTCAGCCATTTCAAGGGCTTTTTGCTCATCGTATTCTTGAGAAGCTTTCTCAATCAAAGTGAGCATATCCCCCATACCAAGGATACGGCTAGACATGCGATCTGGGTGGAAGGTTTCAATGTCCGTAATCTTTTCACCTGTACCAGTGAACTTGATTGGTTTTCCAGTAATATGACGAACAGATAGAGCAGCACCACCACGAGTGTCCCCATCAATCTTGGTAAGGATGACCCCAGTCACTTCCAACTGAGCATTAAACTCACGCGCAACATTGGCCGCTTCTTGACCAATCATGGCATCAACGACGAGCAAAATTTCATTTGGTTGAGCTAGTGTTTTCACATCGCGAAGCTCATTCATCAGAAGCTCATCAATCTGCAAACGACCTGCCGTATCAATCAAGACATAGTCATTATGATTAGCTTGGGCTTGTTCCAAACCTTGACGTACAATCTCCACAGCTGGAACCTCTGTTCCAAGAGCGAAGACAGGCACATCAATCTGTTGTCCCAAGGTCTTAAGCTGATCAATAGCAGCAGGGCGATAAATATCCGCCGCAATCATCAAGGGACGGGCATTTTCTTCTTTCTTGAGTTTGTTAGCCAATTTACCTGCAAAGGTTGTTTTACCAGCCCCCTGCAAACCAACCATCATGATGATGGTAGGAATCTTAGGTGACTTGATAATTTCTGCCGTATCAGAACCTAAAACAGCTGTCAGTTCCTCATCTACAATTTTAATAATCTGTTGAGCAGGATTAAGGGTATCAATGACCTCATGCCCGACTGCACGCTCACGAACTTTCTTGATAAAGTCCTTTACAACAGGCAAGGCAACGTCGGCCTCAAGCAAGGCCAAGCGAATTTCTTTGGTTGCCTCTTGGACATCAGATTCAGAGATTTTTCCTTTTTTACGTAGATTTTTAAAGACGTTTTGCAAACGTTCTGTTAAACTTTCAAATGCCATTTTTCTTCCTCTTATTCTCTATTATCAATGCTTGTTAAAATTTCTATCTGCTCTTGCAGAAAGTCATCCTTGGGATAGCGCTCCAAAATCTGATCAAAAATCTGACTTCGGACAATGTAGTCCGAGTACATGTGCAATTTCATTTCATAATCTTCCAGAATCTTTTCTGTCCGCTTGATATTGTCATAGACAGCCTGACGACTAACGCCGAACTCTTCAGCAATCTCAGCAAGGCTGTAATCATCAGCGTAGTAGAGCTCTATATAATTCATTTGCTTGTCTGTCAAAAGCGCCGCATAAAATTCAAAGAGCGCATTCATACGATTGGTTTTTTCGATTTCCATAACTTTTATTATACCAAAAAATAGCCTAATCTACCACACTAGGAAGCCGCTCCAAGAAGATAGCTAGCTAAATTTGAAAAAGACATAATCCTAGCCCCAAGTAATTTCCAATTGATAGCTGGCAAAGGGATGTCCCTCTTGATTTTGTAGCTGATAATCTAGTTCAATCTTTTGCCCATCAACTTGATAATGGCTCGTTTGGATGACAAACTCCTGCATGCCCATAGGTGTGGGAATATAGGCTAAACTATCGCTATTTTTTAGAAAGCGCATAATGGTCTTGGGATTTGAAAAACGGCTCATCACCAGTTCTTGACCATGGAATTTAATCACTACTTTTTCCTTTTCCTCATTATAGAAAAGCAGGTAGCTATAATCTCCCTTTTCATGCACTTCAACATCATAAAGCTGGTCAATCACTTCCAACTGTTCATCAAACTGAATCGTATTTCGCATCCGAATCTTCACATCAAGTCCTCTTTCTTGTCTCTTGTCCTACTATTTTACCAAAAAGAGCAGGATTTTGCTATAATGGTCATATGAACGAAAAAGTATTCCGTGACCCAGTTCACAACTACATCCATGTCAATAATCAAATCATCTATGACTTGATCAATACAAAAGAATTTCAGCGTTTGCGTCGAATCAAGCAACTGGGGACTTCCAGTTATACCTTCCACGGTGGAGAACACAGTCGCTTCTCTCACTGTCTAGGAGTCTATGAAATTGCACGACGCATCACAGAGATTTTCGAAGAAAAATATCCTGAGGAATGGAATCCTGCCGAGTCTCTCTTGACCATGACAGCTGCTCTCCTACATGACCTTGGGCATGGTGCCTACTCCCATACTTTTGAACATCTCTTTGATACAGACCACGAAGCCATTACTCAGGAGATTATTCAAAGTCCTGAGACAGAGATTCACCAAGTCTTACTACAAGTAGCGCCCGATTTCCCAGAAAAAGTTGCCAGTGTCATAGACCATACCTACCCTAACAAGCAGGTTGTGCAACTCATTTCCAGTCAGATTGATGCAGACCGCATGGACTATCTCTTGCGCGACTCCTATTTTACAGGAGCATCTTATGGGGAATTTGACCTAACTCGAATTCTCCGAGTCATTCGTCCTGTCGAAAACGGTATTGCCTTTCAGCGCAATGGCATGCATGCCATCGAAGACTACGTCCTCAGTCGCTACCAGATGTATATGCAGGTTTATTTCCACCCAGCAACACGCGCCATGGAAGTTCTCCTGCAAAATCTCCTCAAACGCGCCAAGGAACTCTATCCTAAAGAAAAAGACTTCTTTGCCCGAACTTCTCCACACCTCCTACCTTTCTTTGAAAAAAATGTGACCTTGTCTGATTATCTAGCTCTGGATGATGGTGTGATGAATACCTACTTCCAGCTCTGGATGACCAGTCCTGATAAGATTCTTGCAGACTTGTCGCAACGCTTTGTCAACCGCAAGGTCTTTAAATCCATTACTTTTTCACAAGAAGACCAAGACCAGCTCGCCAGCATGAGAAAATTGGTTGAGGACATTGGCTTTGATCCCGACTACTATACTGCCATTCATAAGAACTTTGACCTCCCTTATGATATCTATCGTCCCGAATCTGAAAATCCACGAACACAGATTGAGATTTTACAAAAGAATGGTCAACTGGCAGAGCTCTCTAGCCTGTCTCCTATCGTCCAATCCCTTGCTGGTAGTCGTCACGGAGATAATCGTTTCTATTTTCCGAAAGAAATGTTGGACCAAAACAGCATCTTTGCAAGCATTACCCAGCAATTTTTACACTTGATTGAGAACGATCATTTTACCCCAAATAAAAACTAAAAGAGGAAATTTATGAGTATTAAACTAATCGCCGTCGATATTGACGGAACCCTAGTCAATAGCCAAAAGGAGATTACTCCTGAAGTCTTTTCTGCCATCCAAGATGCCAAAGAAGCTGGTGTCAAAGTCGTGATTACAACAGGCCGCCCTATCGCAGGTGTTGCCAAACTTCTGGATGACTTGCAGTTGAGAGATGAAGGCGACTATGTCGTGACCTTCAATGGTGCCCTTGTCCAAGAAACTGCTACAGGCCATGAGATTATCAGCGAATCTTTGTCTTATGAGGATTATCTGGATATGGAATTCCTCAGTCGCAAGCTCGGTGTCCACATGCATGCCATTACCAAGGACGGTATCTACACTGCCAATCGCAATATCGGAAAATACACTGTGCACGAATCAACCCTCGTCAGCATGCCAATCTTCTACCGCACACCTGAAGAAATGGCTGACAAGGAAATCGTTAAATGTATGTTTATCGATGAACCAGAAATTCTCGATGCTGCCATTGAAAAAATTCCAGCAGAATTTTACGAACGCTACTCTATTAACAAATCTGCTCCTTTCTACCTCGAACTCCTTAAAAAGAATGTAGATAAGGGTTCAGCTATTACTCATTTAGCTGAAAAACTCGAATTGACCAAAGATGAAACCATGGCTATCGGTGACGAAGAAAATGATCGTGCCATGCTGGAAGTCGTTGGCAACCCTGTAGTCATGGAAAACGGAAATCCAGAAATCAAAAAAATCGCCAAATACATCACTAAATCTAACGATGAATCCGGCGTAGCCCATGCTATCCGTACATGGGTACTGTAAAAGTATCATTTTTCAATAAGAATTGATTAGCAATATAATCCAATGAATTTTTTTAGCAAACTATTTAATTTAAAACAAAATAATCATAATAGAGACACAAATTCTGATTGTAACAATTTTTACCTAAACAAATTAGAGTGCGGCCTTACTCCTGGGCAACTCATACTCATAGATTGGACTCAAAAAACAGGGAGAAATTATAATTTCCCAAGATATTTTAAATACTCTCTTCAAATTGACCCTGAATCTACACACAATCAATTATACAAATTAGGATACTTCACTAAAAATAAGACTTTATCATATCTTAAAGTAGTAGAATTAAAAACTATATTATCTAAACATAATTTACCTACTTCTGGAAAAAAAGCAGAATTAATTACAAGAATAATTAATAATATCAACGTTGACAAATTAGATATTCCGTTCGAATTTAAACTAACAAAAGAAGCACAAAATCTTATTATCGAACATAGTGACTATATCAAAGCATACTATGATAAAGACATAACTATGGAAGATTATTGTAAAGAAAAAAATAATATCTCTTTTAAAGCAACTTTTGGTGATATAAAATGGAGTCTTTTAAATAAACAAGCTCATAGGAATACTGTATCAGGAGATTTTGGATGTTTATCTAACACACGAAAGGCTCAAGGAAGACATTTGGAACAAGAAGGTAATATTAAACATTCTTTAATATATTACATAGAATCTTTGATAATTACTAGTTCAGGATTAGAAAACAATTTTTCAGTCACTGATTATCCAGTATATTATCCCGATTCGATACCTGACTACTCACTAAAACATATTCAAACATTAATGGAATCATTATCTGATGACGATTATGATTTTGCTTTTGATGAAGCATTATTTCGCTTCTCAATTTTGAATGCAAATCATTTTTTATCTAAAGAAGATATTGACTATTTAAGAGTTAATTTACCTTGTTCTACTGCTGAAGAAATAAACAATTACTTAAAGAAATATGAATGTTATAGTCCTTTAAATAATTTAGAACTTGACGATTTTGAATAAATTGATTATACAAACATTTATATACTCGATATAGTCTCAATTTTATCTGATGATTGCCCAAATTTTTCAATAATAAAACGCATAATATTATGGAGATAATGAACTGCACCCCAAAAGTTAGACAGAAAAAATCTAACTTTTGGGGGTCAGTACATAAATCCCCTATATTATGCGTTCTTTTAATATCAAAGACTTTTTGACAAACTTCTTTGATATCTAATTACATGCCCCCTGCAGGAATCGAACCTGCAACTACTCCTTAGGAGGGAGTTGTTATATCCATTGAACTAAGGGGGCTAGATAAAAACTCTGCTGAAAAAGCAGAGTTTTTTAGTCGAATTAACGACGGATTTCTTTGATACGAGCTGCTTTACCTTGAAGAGCACGCAAGTAGTACAATTTCGCACGACGTACTTTACCGTAACGAACAACTTCGATTTTTTCAACACGTGGAGTGTGGATTGGGAAGATACGCTCAACACCTACACCGTTAGAGATTTTACGAACTGTGTAGTTTTCTGAGATTCCAGCACCTTTACGTGCGATAACAACACCTTCAAAAATCTGGATACGTTCACGGTTACCTTCGACAACTTTCGCGTGTACACGAACAGTGTCACCAGGACGGAATGATGGGATATCTGTACGAAGTTGACCTTCAGTCAAGCTTTGGATTAATGGATTCATTTTATTCTCCTATCTTTGTCAATCTTGAGGAATCTTCCTCAGCGGATAAACTGTATTTTTGTGCGTCCATTACACACAAGATACAGTTTACCAAATTTCCACAAAAAAGTAAAGAAATTTATAGCAGAATTCCTAAAAAAATCGCAACTAAACCACCTATGTAGGTTAAGGCTAGGTAGCTATAAAATACCTTCTTATCACTTAACAGTCTTTGGAGTTCGTCATTCAAGGTAGAGAAAGTCGTTAAACCGCCACAAAATCCTGTTGCTAGAATAGCATAAACTTCCTTAGACTCCACATGATTGTAGAATAATCCAATCAAAAAACACCCTAAAAGATTTGCTATAAGCGTTCCAAGTGGCAATTTAGAAGATTGATTATAGCGGGAAAAGAAATAGCGCACTAAAGCTCCGCAACCACAAGCAATTGCAAGATAGACCATTACCATTTCTTCCTCCCTAGAAAATAAGCCAAGAGTAGACCTCCACCAATACTCAAAAGCAAATACATAACTAAACTAAGATAACGCCCAGTATCCAGTAGTTTCACAGCATCAAGCATGAGACTAGAAAAGGTTGTTAGACCTCCGCAAAAACCTGTACCTAGTGCTAAAACCAAGCCCTTACTAGTCCCCTTATAGACCAGATAACCCTTGACAAGATAAACCAGGCAGAAAACTCCCAGATAGTTGACAAAGAGAGTGCCCCAAGGAAAGTCTGGACTGGCTGGCAACCAAGTGGAAACTAGGTAGCGGACAAGTCCGCCCAACATAGCAGCTAGAAAAATCCCTAGCGGATAAAATTGTTCTTTTTTCATTTGATATTTTGATCCTGATAATCACGCGAACGTTTGAGTATGTCCGAAAAAGTCGAGACAATAGTCTCCTGATAGCGCTTGTCCTCTACACGATTTCTGACCTTTTCAAAAATAACTGCTTCTCTCTTGGTATCTAAAATCGGTTTCCCTGAAGCCTTCTTATAAGCAACTACACCCTCAACCAAATGCATTCGTTCTTCTAAGAGCTTGACGATTTGGTCGTCGATTTGATCAATTTCTTGACGAATAATATCTAAATCCATACAGTCTCCTCCTTTATTTGAATTATTGTATCAAAAAGCCAGCAAATAGGCTAGTAAAATTCCAACTCACGATAAGAAAAATGCACTGATTGATTGCATCAGCGCACGTTTATGCTTATCCTACTTTAGCAGCCAATTCTTCTGCGAATTGTTCCAAGCGTTCAATGTCTTCTTCCTCAGCAGAAAGATCAACTTTAACACACTCTGAACCTTTTTCTGCTCCTGTTGACACAAAAACACGGTCAAAGTCATCGACAGCCTTACAGAATTCATCGTAGAAGGTGTCACCTGAGCCAACCACTCCGTAGATTTTGCCATTCAAGTTGAGGTCTGCTAGGTCTTCATAGAAGTCCATCATCTCATCTGGCAATTCTCCATCACCATAAGTATAGGTCGCAACGATAGCGATGTCTGCTTCCAGGAAGTCTGAAGCGTCAACAGTTGTACATTCATCAACATCGACATCCAAGCCCAAGTCACGTAATTTGTCTGCTACAATATCTGCAATTTCTTCGGTATTACCGGTCATACTGGCAAATACAATTTTTGCTAATGCCATATCGTCCTCCTCAATTTATCTTTCTCCATTATATCACATCTTTTTCATTTTAAAAATAAAAATTCTTGTGCTACAATGAAATAAGAAAGAATTGAGGTCATTTATGGACATTTGCCATCAAATTTTAGAAAAAATCAAAGAATACGACACGATTATCATTCATCGTCATATGAAACCAGACCCTGATGCCTTGGGAAGTCAGGTGGGATTGAAAGTTCTTCTCAAACATCATTTCCCAGAAAAAACCATCAAAGCAGTTGGTTTTGATGAACCAACTCTTACTTGGATGGCTGAAATGGATTCTGTTGAAGATAGTGCCTACCAAGGAGCCCTTGTCATCGTCTGTGATACGGCTAACACCGCTCGTATCGATGATAAGCGCTATAGTCAAGGTGATTTTCTCATTAAGATTGACCACCATCCAAATGATGATGTATATGGTGACCTATCATGGGTGGATACTAGTTCAAGCAGTGCTAGCGAGATGATTACCCTATTTGCCCAAACAACCCAACTGGCCTTATCAGATCGTGCTGCTGAGTTGCTCTTTGCAGGAATTGTTGGTGATACAGGTCGCTTCCTTTATCCTTCTACGACTACACGGACTCTTCGCCTGGCTGCTTATTTGAGAGAACATAACTTTGACTTTGCGGCTCTCACTCGCAAAATGGACACTATGAGCTACAAAATTGCTAAACTTCAAGGCTACATCTATGACCATCTGGAAGTGGATGAAAATGGTGCAGCGCGAGTTATCCTGAGTCAAGAAGTCTTGAAACAATTTAATGTTACCGATGCTGAAACTGCAGCCATTGTCGGTGCACCTGGACGCATTGACAGTGTTAGTCTCTGGGGAATTTTTGTGGAGCAGGCTGATGGCCACTACCGAGTTCGCTTACGCAGTAAAATCCATCCTATCAATGAAATTGCCAAGGAACATGATGGTGGAGGCCACCCTCTAGCAAGTGGTGCTAATTCCTATAGCTTAGAAGAAAACGAAATCATCTACCAAAAGTTAAAAAACTTGCTTAAAAACTGATAAAATACTTGCCAAACTTTTCAGAATCTGATAGACTAGTATGGTAACAATCTATGGCTCGCAAAGAGACCATGGCAGAAAGGAACTATTGCAAAATGAAAAAAGATATCCATCCAGAATATCGCCCAGTTGTCTTCATGGACACAACTACTGGTTACCAATTCCTTAGCGGTTCAACAAAACGCTCTAACGAAACAGTTGAGTTCGAAGGCGAAACTTACCCATTGATCCGTGTGGAAATTTCATCAGACTCACACCCATTCTACACTGGACGTCAAAAGTTCACTCAAGCAGATGGACGCGTGGATCGTTTCAACAAAAAATACGGTCTCAAATAATGATAAAAAGACAGCTTCGGCTGTTCTTTTTTGTTTCTTGAAATCAACTGCTGTTTTTATATTCCAGACTCAAAAAACTTTGCACTCTCGGTAGTTTCTAGAGTACAAAGTTTTCTCTTGCCTAAAAAATATAAAAGATATATACTAGCTATATATAGTATAGATTGGAGATATACCATGACGACATCACTTACTAAACAGTACAATTTTAAAATCAATGAGTCATCAATGGAACAAGCTAGAGCTATCATCAAGGAAAAAGGAATGACTATGACGGATGCTATTAGTCTTTTTATCGAGCAGATTGTTCTCGAACAAGATTTGCCAATAAAAACTGCAGAAGATTTACACCGTGAACGATTGATTCAGGAGCTACAAGCCCAATCTGAACGCGCCTTAAGAGAATATGAATCCGGACAAGGAACTCCCCTAGATGACATGAGGCTACGATATGATTTATAAAGTGATTCTATCTACTGAAGTGAGTCAGGCAATTGACAGTATCCATAACTACATCAGCACTGTTCTTTTATCACCCCAGTCGGCTAAGAATACTGTAGCCAAAATTTTAGACGGCTTAAAAAGTTTAGAAACTTTTCCTGAAGCTGGCTTTGATGCAGATGAAAAAATAGGACTAAAAATCAACAGTAAGTACCCTACGCGAGGAAAAATTATCGGTCAGTATATCTTGCTTTACTTTATCGACCAAACTCAAAGAACTGTTTTTCTTACCCACTTATTCCACACCAAAAGTGACTATGTTACCTTGCTCCAAAGCAAAAATAACAAAAACTCAAAATCATCATTTTAATGTCCACCACTCTCTTAATAACCTTGTACTTATAAGGAACACAGTCTTCATTTTAACTAAAAAATAAAAAAACTTTGCACTCTAGCTAGCCACACAATGGCTTCCAAAGTACAAAGTTTTTTTTATTAGTGCAGATTTACTCTTCCTTATCTTGATTTCAGTTCCTTTAGTTGTATTGTCTTCCCAAAGGATACGCTCGATACGGTGGAAACCTGACCAACCTTCTTCTGTCTTGTTTTCGTCCATATAGTCTGCCAAACGGAAGTCAATCTTGACATCTGACTCACCAAAACTTTCGGCAATTGGTTCTGAACGCTCATAAGACATACGAATCAGTGGATAAACCTTTTTGGCTTCTTCTAACTTACCTTCTTTCAACAGTTTGACAAAGCCTTCTGTATCTGTCAACAGTTTATCGATTTGCTCTTGCACAAAAATCTTATAGTCAGCAGTGGCCTTATCAAGCATTTTCTGCTTGTCTTCAGACAAGGCTGTCACCTTAGATGAATCATTTGTCTCGGTTGATTTTTCAAAACGGACTGCACATGCTGTCAATAGCAAGACTGAAGATAAAAGGACAAAACCTAGTTTTTTCATTGTTTACTCCTATCGGTCCAGGAAACCTGAATTAATTTTACGTTTTATTATATCATGTTTTCAATAAATTTTCAGAAAATTTAATGTTATGAATAGCATTACAAATGCAAAAAACTAAGCCTAGGACAATCTCCAAAGCTTAGTTTGATCTAGTTTCTTAATTTCCAGCGTAATATTTTTGAATTCCTTTAATAATTCCTTCAACCAACTTATCTTGGTATTGGTCACTACGGATTCGTTGGTTTTCTTCTGAATTATCCATATAACCCAACTCTAATAACACAGCAGGTTTCGCAGTCTCACGAAGAACAGCGAAGGTGGCTTGCAGAAGTCCAGCATCTCTAGCTCCTGTCTCGGTCAAGAGAGATGAATGAAGGTCAGCAGCCAAACGATTACTTTCACTTATACGGTCTGGATTATTGTGCCAGTACTGGTTAATCTTGCTCGGATAACCCACTTCTTCCTTATAAGAATAAGTCTGTATTCCCAGATTCAGTGTTGTGTCATTCCCAGTAGCGTTAAAATGAATACTAATAAAGAAGTCTGCATTCGTCTTATTTACCATACGAGAACGCTCTGTCACAAAGTCAACATCCACATCACTATCACGAGATGTTAAAACTGTATAGCCCAATTCTTCTAAACGTTTCCGTAATTTACGAGAGACCTGTAGATTCAAATCTTTTTCAGCTATTCCATAATAGTAAGCACCCGAATCACGTCCACCATGCCCAGGATCTAGGAAAATAGTCTTACTATAGCGCCCCTTTTCAAATCCTTTTGGAAGTTCTTGCACCCATTTACCATTATCTTTGAAAAAATGACTACTTCCATCAATAGTATAAGTTCCAGTGACATAAACGCCATCTTCTTTAAGATAATACCAAGCTTGATAATCTTGATCATAAAGCCACTCTTTGTGAGCCATGTAGCCACCAAATTTCAGATAGTAAGAGCCAACCCATTGCTGTTCAGCATAGTGCCCACCTGACTTGAGATAAAACCAGCTAGAGTAGTTAGGATCGTACACCCATTCTTTATCTGCCATAGCCCCACTAGACTTCAGGTAATAATTTCCCTTCCAGGTATTAGCCATCATGGTACCATTTTGATCAAATGCATACCACTTACCATTGATTTGACTCCATTGGTTAGACAAATATTTTCCTGAGCCATTGGCGTAGTACCACTTGTTAGCCATCTGATACCAGCTATTTTCAAGTAAGTAACCATTCTTATCAAATAGGTAGCCCTCATAGAGAGTATCTGTAAATTTGACACCCGTTTGACTATAATAAGTCCACTTCCCATCTTCTTTTACCCAACCAGTTTGTAGCTTAGACTCAGTAGGAAGAGTTGGTTTTGTCTCCTGCTCACTCGAACTAGGGGTCGTTGGCTGGTTTTCTGTAGCTGCTTGAGAATCACTTGCAGAGCTAGTAGCTGAACTACCGGTAGAGTTATTCGTAGAATGACTAGCACCATTAGCTAGAACTGTTTGGCTAGTAAATCCAAGAAGAGCTAGAGCAAGAATCGTAAATTTCTTATATGATTTCATTTATTTAACCTTTCTAGGGGAATGGAATCCCTGTGTTATTGAGTTATTTTACTTCCTTGATGAAAGAAGAGTTGTTCTACATCCTCTAAACTATAATTTATATGATATTATGGAGTGTTTAGCTTATTTAAAGATGTGAAACCTAAAAAGTATGGCTAAGTTGGAACCTTAAAAATTCAATTTCTGAACACCTAATCTCGCTTCAGATCGTTATCGAACAAGTCGAGTAGATTCATTAAAATCATCTATTTATATTATACACCAAATTTAAGAAAAATTTTTGCAAACATCTAAATTTAAAATAAATCTAGTCCCTAGCTATACCGAATTTTAGTTTACTCTGCCCAGTAGAGATGTTATAATAAAAATAGGAGGACACAAAATGAACAATAAAACTAAAAAGTTCACACTTGCTACAGTTTTAGTACTTTCCTTGTTAGGAGCTGGAACTCTTACATCACAATCAGTAGCTGCTAATGATAGGCTGGTTTCCACTCAAGCAATCAATGGTCAATCCTACAATATCTTAAACTCTGAGGTCACTAGTGCTTCTTCTGGTACTACTCTAGTTGGGATTGAAGGGACTTTCTTAACGCCAGATAAACAGGCTATCTTAGACCGTATCAATGCCATTCGAAAAGAGGCAGCAGACGAAGGTCTAGTTACTAGCTATGTTCCTATCAAATGGTCAACTGCACTAGAAAAAACTGCCTTTGTTCGTGCAGCAGAAGCTTCGATCACCATTAATCACACACGCTTGTCTAGTAAGAACATTTGGAGCGCTTGGCCTACAGGAAATTTCTCCCTTTCAGAAAATTTGGCTTGGAACTATGACGGATTTATGAAGGCCATCCAGCAATGGTATGATGAAAAAGCCGATTATGTTAAATCTCGTAGTGGTGTCAGTGTTACAGGTCAAACTGGACACTATAAATCCTTAATTGATCCAAAGCTGACCTATATGGGGCTTGCAGCCTTTGAAAACCCTGTCACTCAAAATGGATGGATTACCGTTGCACAAAGTTTCGGAACAGCATCTGGTGGCTCTGAAGAATTAGCTGGTGGTTATGGAAAGGCCATTCAATATACAGAAGCAAATTCTTCTCAGACTCAAACATTTGCGACTAAGGCGAATCTTTTTGACAAAGACTTGAAGGCTATCGGAACTCATAAAACCAAAACTGCAAATACAAATTCAAGTCAGAAAAATGGGTTCAATCATTCCCAATACTTCGGAAGTTGGATTCGATCAAACGGACGTTGGTGGTTTAAACATAATGACGGCTCATACACGAGTAATGGATGGGAAAAAATAAATAGAACTTGGTATCGCTTTGACAACTCTGGTTGGATGCAAACAGGCTGGGTGAAAGACGGTAGCTGGTACTATCTCGACGGTTCAGGCGCTATGAAGACTGGTTGGCTCAAAGATAATGGTAGCTGGTACTACCTTCAAGATTCAGGTGCTATGAAAACAGGCTGGATGAAAGTATCTGGCAAATGGTACTATGCCTATAGCTCTGGTGCCCTAGCAATCAATACAACGACCCCTGATGGCTATCGTGTCAATGCCAACGGTGAGTGGGTAGGATAATTTAACTACAACAAAAAGGCTCTATACTATCTCACAGTGAGTAATCTTCACTTTCAGATAGTATAGAGATTTTTATTTACCTAGTATAGCTCTTATCTTAGGCGTTTATAACAAACTGAAACAAGAACAATACAAAAGAGCCTCGTAAAAGGTATTGCAACTTGGTAATACCTTTTTGAGGTGCTTTTTGATATGAGCCCATGTCTTCTCAATAGGATTGTACTCCGGTGAGTAGAGAGGAAGAGGTAAAAATTTATGCCCAAACTCTTCACACAAGACTTCTATCTTAGCCATTCTATGGAATCTTGTATTATCCATAATAATAACTGATGGTTTGTTTAATGTTGGTAAGAGAAATTTCTGAAACCATGCTTCAAAAAAGTCGCTCGTCATCCTCTCTTCGTAGGTCATTGGAGCGATTAACTCACCATTCATTTGTTAATCCTGCAACCAAAGAAATCCTCTGATATCTTCTTCCAGATACTTTGCCTCTTATTATCTGACCTTTTAAAGAGCGACCATATTCTCGATAAAAATAAGTATCGAATCCTGTTTCATCAATATAAACAGGTGCTAGGTGCTTTAAACTATTAAAATTCTTAAGAAATAAAGCTACTTTTTCTAGGTCTTGTTCATGGATAGTATAGTACTGTATGGTTACCGAACAAGTCTAATGAAAAAATTCTGATGATAGTTCTAAATCTCAATAATCGCTTGGGTTCCATGATCCAACTCCAGCAAGACATCTATACTTGTATAGAAAATCCTGCCCTGAATAAGGGGATGTAAATATTGCTTTCCTCCAAAATGATCATAGTTTTACTGGCAAATCTAACATATTACGGATAAATTAACAAGTGATTTCTGAATTGCTAAACATTTTCCTTTCTTATAGCATATTTTCAGATTTTCTCTTTGAGAAAGATATTTCCAAAAAAAGGTTCGTTTTTTTATCTATTTTCAAAAAATCCCAAAAACTGAATTGAAAGAATTTTTAGAAAATTTCTGTTTTTTTCTTTACAGTGAAAAAAAATTCTGCTATAATGACTCATGTAATAAAATATGACAATAAAAGGAGAACGATATGACATCTGCTAAAGAATATATCCAAAGCGTGTTTGAAACTGTAAAAGCTCGTAACGGGCACGAGGCTGAATTCCTCCAAGCTGTTGAAGAATTTTTCAACACTTTAGAACCTGTATTTGAAAAACACCCTGAGTATATCGAAGAAAATATCTTGGCACGTATTACTGAGCCTGAGCGCGTGATTTCTTTCCGTGTTCCTTGGGTTGACCGTGATGGAAAAGTTCAAGTAAACCGTGGCTACCGTGTTCAATTCAACTCAGCTGTTGGACCATACAAAGGCGGACTTCGTTTCCACCCAACTGTAAACCAAGGGATCTTGAAATTCCTCGGATTTGAACAAATCTTTAAAAATGTCTTAACTGGACTTCCTATCGGTGGAGGTAAAGGTGGATCAGACTTCGATCCTAAAGGTAAAACAGATGCTGAAGTGATGCGCTTCTGCCAAAGCTTTATGACTGAATTGCAAAAATACATTGGGCCATCACTTGACGTACCTGCTGGTGATATCGGTGTAGGTGGACGTGAAATTGGTTATCTTTACGGTCAATACAAGCGTCTTAACCAATTTGATGCTGGTGTCTTGACTGGTAAACCTCTTGGATTTGGTGGTAGCTTGATCCGTCCAGAAGCAACTGGTTACGGTTTGGTTTATTACACTGAAGAAATGCTCAAAGCTAACGGTAATAGCTTTGCTGGTAAGAAAGTGGTCATTTCAGGTTCTGGTAACGTTGCTCAATATGCTCTTCAAAAAGCAACTGAACTCGGCGCTACTGTCATCTCTGTATCTGACTCAAATGGCTATGTCATCGATGAAAATGGTATCGACTTTGATCTTTTGGTTGATGTTAAAGAAAAACGTCGCGCCCGTTTGACTGAGTATGCAGCTGAGAAAGCAACTGCTACTTATCATGAAGGTTCTGTATGGACTTACGCTGGAAACTATGACATCGCTCTTCCATGTGCTACTCAAAACGAAATCAACGGTGAAGCAGCTAAACGTATAGTAGCTCAAGGCGTTATCTGTGTATCTGAAGGTGCCAACATGCCAAGCGACCTTGATGCTATCAAAGTTTACAAAGAAAATGGTATCTTCTACGGACCTGCCAAAGCTGCCAATGCTGGTGGTGTAGCCGTTTCAGCCCTTGAAATGAGCCAAAACAGTCTTCGCCTCTCATGGACTCGTGAAGAAGTTGATGGACGTCTCAAAGACATCATGACAAATATCTTCAACACAGCTAAAACAACTTCAGAAACATACGGTCTTGATAAAGACTACCTTGCAGGAGCTAACATTGCTGCCTTTGAAAATGTAGCAAACGCTATGATTGCCCAAGGTATTGTTTAAGATTTATTTGCTCAATCCTCAATCACTACGATTGGGGATTTTTAGCTTGAATTAAACAGTTGGAAAATTACTTACTCGCCCCCTTTTTTGCCCCCTGGCACATAAAAATAAAAACCGCTAGTCCTAAGAATAACGGTTTAATCATGTTTTTAAGCTACTAATGTAGTCGCTCTATTATTTAAATAAAATGAAGTGTTATGAATAACTTCAATATCTTTAAAGTTTTTTGTTAGATTTATAATTTCAACTATAGCCATCTCTACTCGTTAGTTTACAGCAAAAAATTATGCTTAATTATTATTGTTTTTGTAAACAATCAGCGAACCCAATACTATTCCATTCAACAAGCCTAAAGAAATACCATATTCAACTGGAAAATCTAAAAAAATTGCAAACACTATTCCAATCATCACCCCTAGTGAGGCTGCTGTTGAAATTACATATTCATTTTCTTTCTTCATTTTCTGTACACCTCATTTCCTTTTTGTATATAAGCTCTAGTCATCTCCACCAAGAGCCATTAAGTACTTATGATTTCCTGACTCAACAATCTTACCACCTTTCATTACAAAAATAATATCCCGCATCCTTAATCGATAACAATCTGTGAACTACAATTATTTGAGTACAGCCCTGACTTTTTATATACTTTGTTATTCTTTCCTCATTAATAGTGTCTAATGCACTAGTTGCCTCATCTAAAATTACAATACTAGGATTATTTATTAATGCACGTGCCAGTGCTATCCGTTGTCTTTGAATACCTGAAATATTTGAACCCATCTCTGAGATGATAGTATTAAATTTCATCGGCATAGCCATGATTTCATCATAGATTTGAACTGCTTTACAAACTTCCTCTATCTTTTGTGAAGTAACTTCGTGCTTTAAAGTTATATTATCAAGAATACTTCTGTTCAATAAAAATGAATCCTGTGGAACTACTCCTAAATTTTGACTTAATATTTTTTTATCTATTTGATTAATATTTACACCATCAAATAAAACTTTTCCTGTATCAATCTTATATAATCCTGATGGTATTTTTGATAACGTACTTTTTCCTGACCCCGGTTGACCGACTAGTGCAATTCTCTGTCCTGAATCAATAGTCAAATTTAAATTTTCTATTACAGGAGCTGAGTCTTTGGAATAAGAGAAAGATAGGCCCTTAATATCTATTCTACTTCAAACGTTTCTAAACTATACTCCGGAAAATAATTTAACCAATAATTAACCATACTATCTTTCATCGTATCCTCCAACCAGTACTAAGAGTCTGGGACAAAAGTCTAACCTTAAATATAAAAAGCTAACAAAACGAGTTATCTGACACTCAGAATTCTGTCTTATTCGCTTTTTTGTCTAATCTATCGATTTTTAAAATTTATAATCAAGAATTCCTAAAATCAAAATCTTTTTGTCCCAGACTCTTAGGTGTACACCTAAACATTTTATCCACCGACAATAATAATATCCATTACCAACAATAAAATTGGGGAATTTTTTAAAATTTTCTTCATATTTAGACTTCCTTTCAGTTTTTATTTATTGTACAATAAATAAGAATCAATTACTTTTTTGTTGGGAAAACGGGAAAATTATGAAATCAAAACTTGGTATCACACTCAGAAAAGTTCGTAAAGGAAAACAAATCAGTTTATGTTCTGTTGCTGACGAGCATCTTTCTAAATCTCAAATATCTCGATTCGAACGTGGAGAATCAGAAATCTCATGTATTAGACTAATCAATATTTTAGACAAGTTGCACGTTACCCTAGATGAGTTTCTTATTTTACACGATGATGACTACACCAATAGTGAATCATTTGCTAACCTAGTTCAATATATTCGTAAACAATACTCATCACAAAGTATTGATAATATAGCGTGCCTACTATCTGACACTACAAATTACACTCTAGATCCTTTAGAGAAAACTATGGTAAAATCCATTCTGCACACAATGGATTCGAGGATCATTCCATCAGATGAAGAACTACTTCAACTGACAGACTATCTTTTTAAAGTCGAAAAATGGGGTTACTATGAGATTATTATATTTGGTAACTGTGCACGAACAATTAACTACAATTCCTACTTCTTATTGACAAAGGAATTGTTAAAGAATTATATCTACTCTTCTCTGAATAAAACCAATAAACGAATGGTCACTCAACTTGCTATAAATTGTTTAATTCTTAGTATAGATGAGGAAAAATTTTCTAATTGTTCCTATTTAATTAGTGAGATAAAAACATTATTAGATAATGAATTTAACTTCTATGAACAGACAGTTTTTCTCTATGCAACTGGATACTATGAATTTAAACGCCAATTAAGTAGTGGAATTGAAAAAATGAAACAGGCCATACAAGTTCTCGATATTTTAAGAGAAGACAAGTTAAGATTACACCATACTGATCATTTTAATAAACTAGTAAATAAAAAATAAATGAAATTATTCTCTATATTTTAACGAATTAGTCGTAAATACTATTATTCTAGTAAAGCATTCTCGTGAAATTTTAGGACTGTAAATTTATTGGTATTAATAATTTTCACAAACGAATCCTGTCTTCTAGCTATCTCCTCATATTCATTAATTTCATTACCAAGTTCCTGTTGTAATTTTAAAATATCTGTATTGAGTCGATCTAACGTTATTGATTCCGTCATGTTCATTTGGGCAAAATCATACTTAGCTAATTTTCTAGTCTCATGATCTTCACTCTTCAAATTGATAAGGACTTCCACCATCTTGTTTAAGGTGGCGATTTTTTCTTGGGTTTCTTCTAGCTTCATATCAATCTCTGCAATTTCTAATACAAGCTCATCTTTGATTTCTTGGTATTGTTTGTTCGTGTTAGATAGTTCAATCATAAGATTAATTTCAGAAATCTTGTCTTAAAGACTTTTTAAAGTTGGTCGTCTATATGGGAGTTTTTGGCTATCGTTGCTCAATTATCTGATTAAAGTCCTACCCTTGATGAAACAATTATTATCCTTGTTTTCTTTATTATAGACAAAGTAAAAAGACGTTTCTCGAATGTAGACTTTATATTTTTTCTGATTGTCTTCCTCAAAAATATCTAGCTGGTAGTTAGGAATAAAGATGAGTCCACTCTGTTTAATACCAAACGAAACCCGGATATAGATACCATCATCAACCAACTTCTCTATCTGATTATCCGTAAGTTCAATCTCAAACTCATGGATAGCATCTCGTTTTTCCTTGTATTTCTTGAAGGCTTCCTCGATTTCTTCAGCGGAGACTTTCTCCTTATGCTGCTCCTCTCGAAAAGTCTGAAAATCTTCCTGAAGATTTTCTAATGCTTGAATATCTCTAACTTCTCTATCTTCAAAATAACGATTAAAAAATTGAACATCGTACAATTTCTTATCGCTAATTTTTTTATGATTCAGGCTTATCTTTTGATTATCTTCTTCCAGGATAAAAGTTACATTTTTTTGTTTTAAGTCAATGGTTAGATTCAATTCTTTTGCTTTTGTTATTAAATCTTCTAAAGAATTGACACGGTTCAACAAAAATTCTAAACGACTTTCAATCTCTTGTTTGGCAAAATGTATTCTAAAAAATTCTTCATCATATAAATCTCGTTTGCTGAGTTGGCGTCCTCGAATTGGTTTTATCATCGTTCTATCTGTCATCAAAAAACGGCTATGCTTTTGACTAAAATCAATCTGAACATACAACTGCTTTGCTTTCTCTAAAAAATCATCAAACGATTTAGATTGCTGCAACAAATATCCACAGAGGACTTGTACCTCAGATGTACACTATGCCTGTCGGACAAAGAAAAAAGTAGGCTAAATTTCTAACCTACTTTTTCTGACTCTACTCTGATAAAGCCGTCTCATATATAGACATTTTATGCTTGAAGGAATCTTTTCCTCCCTCTAATTGATTGATGATATGATTTTTTATATATTTTTCACTAACATATCCCTGTGATTCAATCCATCCGTTAACTCCATCTGACTCCATAATAACAACTTGATCTGTCATAGAATTTGTTACAATTGTAGCATTATGTGTTGCTAAAATAATTTGACGTTGAGCTTTCACATCTCTAAACTGCTGAACTAAATGCCTGTAAATATAACGATTGTCTAGATTGTCTTCAGGCTGATCAATAATCAATGGTCTGAAGTCTTTAGAATAATCACTATATGCTAATAAAAAATCAAGCATGGCTACAACTTTTTGTCCCAAACTTAATACACCAACTTCTTTATAGACAATATCAAGTTGGTGCGAAGATTCTTTCGAGTTAATATTAAACTCCAAAAATAACCTTTCATTAGCTACATGCTCTTTTAAAACTCTTTTAAACTCATTTAATAAACTACTATTTTCAATTAAAGAGTAGATACTCTTTTTTAAATGCGTAATGTTGTATTCATTAATTTCAGATTTATCTCTCCAATTATTTTCTTGTTTTGCAAAATTATCTTCAGAGATACTTTTTAAAAGCATAAAATACTTATTAGGGATATTTTGTCTTACAATGACTTTAACAAATTCTTTCAATCCTAATTCCCGATAGATAAGATATAAAACGTCTGCTACATCTTGCATACTAATTCTATAATTATCAAACGAAGAACGATTATTCTTGAAAAGATAATTTTCGAAATGCGGTTCTTCCCATCTATCAATTTGCTCATAACAAATTCTTAACTTACCAATCTGAGTTTCATTAAAATCCTCAATAATTTCGAGTATTAATTGCTTCCGCTGTTTTAAATATTCATCAAGTTCCTTTAATTTTGCTTCAAACGATTCGAGTGTCTGAGTTCTTAGCCCATAGTCTGGTCTCGGTAATTTTTTATTTTTAATCATTAAATTAGAAATAAATTCTGTAATTTTTTCACCGTCAGCTGTTTTAACTAACTCATTAACAGAATATCTCCTATCAAACATTTTCTCTAAAATTCTAGTTTTATCAACTAATTTAAAATGGTTACCTTCAACTTTATAAACTTTTGTGTACTGAGACCGTGTCCATTCTTTAATAGAGTCAGAATTAAATATATAAGAATAGCCAAACCTATTCTCTCGATTTTGCCCATAATATTGTAAAATATTATCCTTATTTTCTTGTTTGACATCTGGCAAACTAACTTCAATAATATATTCAGTTTCTTCTAAAACATAGAGTACAAAAGCATTTGCATGGTTACATAGAAATTCCAATTTGCTTTGCTTATCACAATCTTGAGAAAGTACAAATTGTAACATATCAATTAATGTGCTTTTACCTGTACCTCTCCCTCCAATTAAACAATTCATAGATGGTGAAAATGTTAAAAAGAAGTCTTTATCTTTTTTTAACTTATCACCTGCAAGAAAACTTCTATTTTCCCCACGATTTTCTATATATAATCCTTTTATATAGGACTTTTGTTTAAAGCTTGGCTCACATAAACTAACTGATACATTATAATCAAACAATGCTTCTTGAAACATCTTGAAAGAAATTTTTCCACCTTTCAACCACAGATTGTTCTTCCCGAGTGAATCAATTTCGTGAGAATCATTATCTAATAGAAAATTGGGCTCACAATTAAAATCTGTTAATAGTTTTTTTCTAGAACCTTCAACAGAATTTATATTTTTAACACCAATAAATCGTGTGTTTTCTTTAGAAAAAATTTTTCGTTTATATGCACCTGATAAGTGAGAACCTTTTTTCAAAATGTTATAACTATTGAAATGAGCAATATAATTAACTATTTTTTGATTATTGAAATCTTTCATGATAGTCAGTGAATGTTGATAACTTCCATCTTTCTCACTTATAATATTTTCACTTAACCATTGATTAACCCATGACTCTTGTTCATAATCATATATACATACAATATGCAATTTATCTGCTGCACTAATTTCTACTCCATGTAAAATATGAGGATGTATATCATAAATCGGATAATTTTTCATTATGATTGAGACTGCCATTTGTAACTTTTTAATACCTTTGGTAGTATTATGATCAGTTACTACAACTATTTCTATTCCATTTTTTATGATTGCCTCTGCTAACATAAGAAAACTAATATATTCTTTTGAACTAGAAAAAACAACCTTATCAAAATTACTAAAAAAAATTGTCTTATCAACTTTTATTTTCTTATTTTCAAAAAATATATCATATAGTTCATCTTCAGTAATTTTTCTATATTTCGTTGCAGTCCAATTAGAAAATAGCTTGTAATCATAAGAAGCAGGTGTATGCAAATGAATTAAAGTCTTGTGAAAGCTACCGAATTTCTCTTTGGAATTTGTTAGTTCTTGATAAACAAACTTTATCTTGTTATTAAATCCTCTCACTTCTACTCTCCTAAAAATATCAATTGTTTATTTTTCAAGTAATTCATTAAGTCTCTTTTCCCCCACCTTCAACATCTCTTTCTCTACCTTGCTCCATTTTCCGAAGAGGCATTCTTGTAGCACTTCTGCTGCTGAAGTTTTATCTTCTCCTGAATCATATACACAACTTCTATCTCGTTGATAAATTTGAATTCTTTCAAAGATAGCCAGTTCTTCCAATTGTCGTGTATTATCAACTAGATGATTTACAATGAAATCATGATGTTCTTTTGGAGTTGCGCGTGCTTGATTTGGATTGACAGCGTACAGTTCTTCGTATCGGATAAGGGGGCTCAGATAGGACAATTTGGGCTTTGTCGCAATTAAGGCTAATTGTACTTCATATCCCTCACTTTTCAAGAGTTGTGCTGTTTTCTTTGGAACATCTATCGTTCGTAAAGTTCCCTCAATCAAAAGATTGTATCCCAAATGACTCAATTCGGTTACTAAAGACTCTACCATTTTCCCTGCAAAATCCTTGGTGTATTCAACGCTATCTTTGCCATATTCTTGCTGCAGTTCTAAATAGTGTGGATGCTGAGAACGAAAACTATCGCCATCTATGATAACAATATTTCCTTGAAATTCTTTCTGTTTAATACGATGAATTGTAGTCTTGCCAGCACCACTTTGCCCTCCAAGCAAAATCGCTATAGGTTGCTTACTGAACTTTTTTCCTCTTGTCAGAGAACGAAGATTCCGTGCCAAAGCATGTTTGAATTCACTATCGGTATAATCTTGGATTTCCATTAGGCTACCATCCGTTTTTCAGATATCTCTAACATACGTTCAATTCCATCCAAATAACCGATATATCTCTCTATTTCATCAAAAGTTTCTACTAAATAGATATTCGTATGAATCAAGTCAGATAGATCATCACTCATTAAAATCCAAGGATTAGATTCATCATCAATGCTAATTCCCTGACTATCTTGATAACGATAGAGTCGAGATAATAGATTAGCACCTCGTTCTTTCACAATTTCAATTTTTAAAGTCAATTCATAATCTTCAACAGGATTGAGCATTTTGTCTTCTCCTACGATATCAACATAAGATACATTAAACTTCTGACAAATGATATCTATTAGTTCCGTAGAGACTGGACTAGTTCCATTTTCATAACGACTCAAGCTATTGCGAGAAATTCCTATAATTTGGGCAAATTCGGGTTGTGTTAAGTCATGTGTTTTACGTAAGGATTTTATGTTCTTTCCAATCATGGCAAACTCCTTTATTTTTATAAATCCATTATAGCATAAAAAAGCAAAACGCACCAAAAATGGTGCGTTATTTCTTGTTTTTCTAGCCTAAACTTTACTTCTATAAAAGCCACCTTAAAGAGTAATTCCTTTTTCGGTGGCTTTTCAAAATACTATACATTAAAATACTCTTGTTTAATTTTTGTAAGCAAATTGTTAGCAACAGAAGTTACACCAACATGCATCCGTTCAGGATCAGAATAATCTAGATTACGAGCATAGACTTCTGTAACAGTCTGAGCAATACGCTCATCCAATTTATAATTGGAGGCTTTTAATAGTGCTTGAAATAATTCTGAACTATATAGTTTAATATTATTTTCCAATGATACTACTGCCATTTTTGTAACTCCTCTCCTGTTTTTGATTGATAAACCTTCTCTATTTTCATTATATCACAAAAAGATTGGTTGTGAATGGATAATTATTTAAAAGAATAGGGGTTTCTAAACTCAGCAAGCATTTCTTCTTTTGTAATTTCATTCTGACGAAAACGAGCTAAAGCTTGGGGTGGATTGTCATCAGTCTGAACACCATAGATAAAACCAAATTGGTGTTGTAATTCATCTGGATTTCCCCGATTTTGAAAGACAAATTCCGCAAAATCTAAATCTGACTCTGATTTTTTATGTTTTGCAAAATAGTGACAACGATAGTCAGGGGTCTTAAAAATTTCTACAAAATTTGAAATACGAAATTCTACTATAATTCGAATCTATACATAGCTTACTTCTGGTCATTTAAAACGAACCCTGTTCTCCAAAATAATTTTATTAAAAAGAAAAACCCTGCCAAATTAATTTTTGGTAGGGTTTTTGGTAGGAAACTAAATTAATTTATCAGTTTCTAAAATGTGTTCACGATTCTAAAAGGCTGATACTATAGTATCCCGAATTCTAATTGGTATATGCCTCTTATTTAAGAGTAACTGAAGCTCCAGCTTCTTCCAATTTAGCTTTGATTTCTTCAGCTTCTGCAGTTGCAACGCCTTCTTTAACAAGTGCTGGTGCACCGTCAACAAGTTCTTTAGCTTCTTTAAGTCCAAGACCTGTGATTTCACGTACAACTTTGATAACGCCAACTTTTTTGTCGCCTGCAGATGTCAGTTCAACGTCGAATGAATCTTTAGCAGCACCAGCGTCAGCAGCACCAGCTGCAGCAACAGCTACAGGAGCAGCTGCAGTTACACCAAATTCTTCTTCGATAGCTTTTACAAGGTCGTTCAATTCAAGGATTGAAGCTTCTTTAATTTCAGCAATAATGTTTTCAATGTTCAATGCCATTGTTATTTCCTCCAAATATGTTTTAAATTTATAATAGATTTTCGTAGCTAGGCTACGCTGCGTAGCTTAAGATTAAGCTGCGTCTTCTTTGTTGTCTGCAACCGCTTTGACTGCAAGAGCAACGTTGCGCACTGGCGCTTGAAGTACAGAAAGGAGCATAGAAAGAAGTCCTTCGCGGTTTGGAAGAGTTGCAAGAGCAAGAATCTCTTCTTTAGATGCGACAGCGCCTTCGATTGCACCACCTTTGATTTCAAGTGCTTCAGCGTTTTTAGAAAAGTCGTTCAAGATTTTCGCTGGTGCGATAACATCTTCGTTAGAAAATGCTACTGCAGATGGTCCAACAAATACAGATGCAAGATCTTCAAGACCAGCTTTTTCAGCTGCACGACGCAAGATTGAGTTTTTAATCACTTTATACTCAACTTCGCTTCCACGAAGCTCACGACGAAGAACTGTATCTTGCTCAACTGTCAAACCACGAGCGTCTACAACGACGATAGATGCAGCAGCTTTCATTTTTTCAGCTACTACGTCAACTAGTTCCGCTTTTTTAGCAATAATTGCTTCACTCATTAGTGTGTTCACCTCCGTTATTATTTTGCTTGGGGAAATTTTTCAAAAGAAAAACGCGCCCAAACCTAGACACGAAAGTACAATACGCTTCTTTTTACATGATACGTTTTGTCCTCGGTAGGATATTTATGAGTCGAACTCCCCTACTGTCTTAGGCAGTTTTTTCAAACCGTATATAAGTATAGCATAGTCAAAAAAAGAATGCAAGACTTTTGCAAACTTTTTTCGTGATTTTTCTTTTAAAGTTCTACTGTTAGGACTTGGCCTTGCTTAACAACCTGTTCTCCAGCGATATAAACATCATCAACGTCACTGGATTTAACAGCATAGACGAGGTGAGAAAGCATATTTTCCTGAGGTTGGAGATGAATTTTGCCTTGTGGTTGAATAACGAGAAAATCTGCCTTCTTGCCGACTTCTAGACTTCCTATCTGATTTTCCATTCCTAGGACCTTAGCCCCTTCGATTGTTAGTGCCTTGAGAGCTGTTTCAATAGGGAATTGGCTGGCATCCCCACTTTTCATCTTCTGAAGAAGGGCTGCAGTCCGTCCTTCCTCAAACATATCTAGATTGTTATTGGAGGCAACCGAATCCGTCGCAATTCCGACTGCTACTCCTGCTTTTTGCAGTTGAATGATAGGAGCAATCCCTGATGCCAGTTTGAGGTTACTAATAGGATTGTGGGCAATAGACACTTGAGAAGTTGCCAAGCGTTCAATTTCTCTCTCGTTTAATTCGACCCCGTGAGCAAAGACAGACGGATGATCTAAGTAACCCAGTTCTTCAAGAAAGGCGAGGGGGCGTTTGCCGTATCGTTTCAGGATAATTCCTGACTCCTCCTTGGTCTCCGCCACGTGGATATGGATTGGAATAGCAAGCTCTTTTGCCATGTCTAAACTTTCTTCCAGCAAGTCTCTATCACAGCTGTAGGGAGAATGTGGGGCTACCATCACCTTGAAATTTGGATTTTTATATCCAATAATTTCCTCAATGATTGCTCGAGTTCTGCTTATGGTCTCAGCAGTTGTCTCTGCCTCTGAAGAAAAAAGAGTCGGTGAGAAATAACAACGCATCTTGGAAGTTTTCACTGCCTGATAAATCCGTTCAATATCCACACCATTGGGATTATACATATCGTTAAAGGTTGTTGTTCCCGACTGGAGCATCTCTATCATAGCTTCTTTAACCGCTCTTGTAGTCATGTCGGGAGTAAATCCTGCTTCTGCTGGCCAGATATAGTCATTAAGCCATTCATGGAGATTGCTATCATCTCGAATTCCTCTCAATCCTGTCATAGCAGAATGGGTGTGACAATTGACCAAACCAGGCATAATCCAGGCCCCCTGATAGTCTATAATCTGCTCAGCTTGCTCTAAAATCTCTGACTGCTCTTGACCGACATAGACTATTTGAGAATCCTTAACAGCTAAGATTCCATCTAGATAAACATGGAAATCTTTGTCACAAGTCACGATATTTACATGATGAAAGACTTTCATTCTAGGCTCCTTTTCTAAAAGACAATTTACAGTGAACAATTTTTCTAGCTATTGTAACAAAAAAGTCACCCGAAGGCAACTTTTTTCGTCCATAAACTTTCAAAAGAGAATGGCTTATTCAGAGCTAAAAGCTGCAGCTTGCTGCATTTGGTAATACTTGCCTTTTCTAGCCATGAGGTCCTGATGATTGCCATGCTCCACAATATCGCCATCCACCAAGACAAGAATCAAATCTGCATCCTGAATAGTTGACAAACGGTGAGCAATGATAAAGCTTGTACGCCCCTTCATGAGTTTAGCAAAGGCATCCTGTACCAGCACTTCTGTCCGCGTATCGATGGATGAAGTTGCTTCGTCTAAGATAAGAATCTTTGGAATAGCCAGAAAGACTCGGGCGATGGTCAGGAGCTGGGCTTGCCCAACAGAGAGAGATTCTCCTGCATTTTCCAACTTGGTATCGTATCCCTGTGGCAACTGTTGGATGAAAAAGTCCGCATTGGCTGCTTTGGCAGCAGTAATCACCTGCTCCCTACTGGCTTTAGGATTTCCAAAGGCAATATTGTCATGAATAGTCCCTTGCTTGAGCCAGGTTTCTTGGAGCACCATGCCAAACTGCTGGCGTAAAGAGGCACGACTATAGTCATAAATGGATTTCCCATCCAGCAAGATATCTCCTGAATTAATGGGATAAAAACGCATGAGGAGATTGATAAGGGTTGATTTGCCAGCACCTGTCGGACCAACAATGGCAACCTTGCTACCAGCTGGAATAGCGATAGATAAGTCCTTAATCAAAATCTTTTCAGGATGGTAACCAAAAGAGACATGTTTAAAGGAAATAGCTCCCTTAACTTGGTCACTGGTCAAGACTTCCTTGCCTGTTTCAGCAACCTCAGGACTTTCTAAGACAGCATAGACGCGCTCTGCACAAGCCAGAGCACTTTGCAACTCAGCTAGCACTGAAGAAATATCGTTAAAAGGCTTGGTGTACTGTTGAACATAGTTCAAAAAAGTCACTAAACGCCCAATGGTCAAGGTGGAACCCATCATGATACGATAAGCTCCCACTCCAGCTAGAAGGGCATAAATAAGCGCATTGACAAAGCGAGTCGAAGGATTGACCGTTGAAGAATAAAAGATAGCTGACTGCGAATAACCTGCATAGTTGGCATTCGCCTCGTGCAGTCTTTGGATAAAATCTTCTTGAGCATTAAAGGACTGGATAATGGTCTGCTGGCTCAACGATTCTTCAATCAACTGAGTCTGAATTCCCCTCGTCTCTGTTTGCTTTTGGAAGTGATGATAGGAGCGTTTGGCAATAAAGCGTGAGATTACCATAGACAGTGGCGTCAACAGCAAGACCAAAAGAGTCATGAGGAGATGAATTTGAATCATGGCTAGAATGCTGACTAAAATCATCAAGACACCAATGAAGAATTGGTTAAAGATCATGATCAAGCCAGCTGCCAACTGTTCTATGTCTGTTGTCACCCGACTGACCATCTCCCCACTGCCTTGCCGATCCACAAAGGCAATCGGTAAACGATGGAGCTTATGGATGATTCGCTCTCGTAAGTCTCTGGTATAAGAGAAAATTAGGCGATTATAGAGGAGAGGATTGGCCCACTGCACAAGGGTATTTCCTATGACCACCAAGATCATTTGAATAAAGATCTGCCAAAAAACTGGTGAAGAACCAGCCACTAGGACTTGGTCGATGACCTGCCCAATCAGAATAGGTAGGTAAATTGATAAACCAACTTGGGCAATAGTTCCTAGAAAGGCTAGAAAAAGGAGGAAGGGATGGCTTGCTAAATCTTTGGCCAAACGTTTGAGAGTCTGGTTTGCAGTTTGTCGTCTCATGCTAGTCCTCCTTTCCATGTTGGGATGCATTGATTTCACGATAGACTTGACTAGATTTCATCAAGTCCTCGTGCTTGCCGATAGCTAGGAGATCACCTTTTTCTAAGAGGAGAATCTGGTCTGCCATCTGTAAAGTCGATGTTCGTTGAGAAATCAAAATTAAGTTCGTATTTGGCAAATTTTCTCGAATAGCTTTCAAGAGTTTGGACTCAGTGATAGTGTCCAGTGCCGAGGTAGCATCATCTAAGATGAGAAACGGTGCCTGGTGCAAGACTGCTCGTGCGATAGACAACCGTTGTTTTTGTCCACCTGAGAAATTTCGACCTCCTGCCTCAACTAGGGCATCCAAGAGTCCTTCCTTTTCACTGACAAAATCCTTGGCTTGCGCGATTTCCAAGGCTTGCCAGAGTTCTTGGTCTCTTACTTCTTGATTGAAACCTAGAGTCAAGTTGGAACGAATAGTTCCCTTAAAGAGTTCGACTTTTTGGGGCACATAGGCAATCCAAGACCGCCACTGCTCAAGATTACGAGGACTAAATCCATCTCGATAAAGGTCTATGCTCCCCTTGTCTGCTGGATAAAGTCCAAGGATGAGTTGTACTAAGCTTGATTTACCAGAACCTGTTCCCCCAATAATACCAAGGATTTGCCCTTGCTGCATATCAAAGGAAATGTCTCTCAAAGAAGGCTGGGCCGCATCAGGATAGGTAAAGGTCAGTTCTTGAACTTGTATAATCTGATCACTGGTAACTTGCTTTTTCTCTAATTCTGAATGGATATCCTCTGGAGCTTCAGCAAAGACTTCCTCGATTCGCTTAGCAGAGATGTAAGACTGGTTTAGAGAATTGATCAGCATGGCGAGCTTGACCAATTCCACCAAGATCTGTAGGAGATAATTAATAAGGGCAATGAGAGCACCTTGACTTAGCAATCCTCCTTGAATAGAAATATAGCCTTGCCAGATAATAACGAGAAGAGTTCCATTAACAATCAGATAGGTCAGAGGTGTTAATAAACTAGACCAGAAACCTGTCTTTTCTTGTAATCTAGCATAGACTTGGTTAAGGGTTTGAAAAATTTGTAACTCTCGTTTTTCTTGACCAAAAGCACGAATAACCCGCATCCCTTGTAATTGCTGGCGTGTTTCCTGAACCAGTTGGTCCGTTTTCTTTCTAAGACTACTGTAGAGAGGATTAACCAGTCTAGAGAGTCCTACAATGACGATGGTCAAAATGACAACCATGACCAAGAACCAGAAAGTCAGCTCAGCTGAGATGCGATAGGCCATAAAGATTGCCCCAAAAACGATAATAGGCGCTCGCAAAAAGAGACGCAGGAATTGATTGATACCAGTCTGAATCTGGTAGGTATCTGAAGTCAAGCGAGTCACCAAGCTAGAAGTGGTCAGACGATCTCTACTATCCTTGGGCAAGGAAAGAATATGACGATAAAGATCGTTTGTCAATTCCTTGGCAAAACCTACTGCTGCCTTTGCTGAGTAAAATTGAGCTATCAAGGCCACTAAAACGCCAATCACTGCAAATATAAGGAGCAGGCCAATCTGCATCCAGAGATGCCCTTGATTTCTCTGAGGCAAGGATTGGTCAACAATCCCAGCAATCACCATGGGAACCAAGAGCTCAAACACAGCTTCTAACAGCTTGAACAGAGGGGCTAAAATCGATTCCTTAATGTAGGGTTTGAAGTAAGATAATAAGTGTTTCATAAATCCCTTCTATTCGTATTCTAGAAATGAAGAAAGTGGGAAGCGCCCACCATCTCTGTTTTATTTGTTTAAGTAAGGCAATAGATAACTATATCCTTCCTCTTCCATCTCATCCTTGGCCACAAAGCGCAGAGAGGCAGAGTTGATACAGTAACGGAGGCCACCTAACTCCCGAGGGCCATCTGTGAAAACATGACCCAAGTGAGCATTGCCTGACCGAGAACGAACCTCGATTCGCTCCATTCCATGGCTCATGTCCTTGTAATAATGAATCAATTCCTTGGAAATCGGACGGCTAAAACTTGGCCAACCACATCCTGAGGCAAACTTATCCTTGGCGAAAAAGAGTGGCTCACCCGTCGTGATGTCTACATAAATCCCTTCTTCAAAGGTTTGGTCATAGGCATTGGTAAATGGAGCCTCTGTAGCAGCTTCTTGGGTAACACGATAGGATTCTTCTGATAAACTTTCCTTTAACATCTCTTGACTAGGCTTTTCATAGTTAGAGGCATCAATCAATGGCTTCTCAGCATCAGTCACATCGATATGACAATAACCTGAAGGATTTTTCTTAAGATAGTCTTGGTGGTAATCTTCAGCTAGAATGTAATGACGTAGTTTCTCCACTTCCACTGCAATCTTTCGACCAAGCATGCGCTCCTGCTCCTGCACCACTGTGTAGATAGCTGGCAAGTCTGCTTCATCCTGGTAATATATACCGGTCCGATACTGACGTCCACGGTCATTCCCTTGTTGATTGATGGATAAAGGGTCGATGACACGGAAATAATAAAGTAAAATCTCTCTGAATGCTACTTCCTTCTCATCGTAAATCACTTGAACCGTTTCTGCATGGTCTGTTTCCTTGAGCAACTGGTAATTGGTCGTTTCGACTTGCCCATTAGCGTAGCCAACACTGGTTGCTAGCACTCCAGAAATGCGTGAAAAATATTCCTCTAGGCCCCAAAAACAACCGCCTGCTAGATAAATTTCTGTCATCTTTATTTCTCCTTTATCAAGTTTTTAACTAATACTCTTCGAAAATCTCTTCAAACCACGTCACCTTACATCTGCAACCTCAAAACAGTATTTTGAGCTAACTTCGTCAGTTCTATCCACAACCTCAAAACACTGTTTTGAGCAACCTGCGGCTAGTTTCCTAGTTTGCTCTTTGATTTTCATTGAGTATAAACTTCTTTTCAAAAAAAGGATAGGAAGGCCCCTAGTCGAGACTTTCCCCATCCTATCTTCTATTCTTTATTTTGCTTCTACACGGACACCTTGGGTATCAACCTTCAAGTCATGCAGTTTGCCTTTGAAAGGTTGCTTTTCCAATTCTGCCTTAATCGTTGGCATCTTGCCATGAGAAGCCAAGATCATAACTGTCGGCCCGGCACCAGAGAGATAGGTTGCATAGGCACCATTTTCTTTGGCTACTTGCTTAATCGTCGCAAATTCTCTCACCAAGTCCTGACGATAGCGTTCATGGAAGAGGTCTCCCTCGATTGCTTGCCCAGCTGTCACCATGTCTCCTGCCAACAAGGCCGCAACCGCCACATTGGCGATAGAACTAGCTGCAACAGCTTCCTTGTAAGACAATTTCTTAGGTAAGACGCCACGGCTGTCTCGAGTACGCAATTCATAGTTTGGAATGTAGGCTAGGAAATCACACTCTGGGAAGTCTGCTACGATAGCAGAAACTTGTCCATCAACTGAGCTTGCAATAACGAGATTACCATAAATGGCTGGAGCTACATTATCAGGGTGTCCTTCAATCTTGGTCGCCAACTGCAATTTTTCATGGTCTGACAAGTTGAGTTGCCCCAATTGGTTGGCTAGTTCAATCCCAGCTACAATAACCGAGCTGGAAGAACCCAAACCACGCGCCAAGGGAACATCACTAGTCATTTTCAAACGTCTTGATTGTAAATCTGGTACAATTTGCAAAGCAATTTTGAGCAAGAGATTACGCTCGTCATGAGGAATCCATTTGCCAATCTGGTGTTCAATCAGCCACTCTTCTCGTTCTTCGCAAACCTCGATTTGAAGATACTTGGTTACAGCTACACCGACCGAGTCAAAACCTGGCCCGATATTGGCACTGGTTGCAGGTACAATAATCTTCATCTTATTCTCCTAGCACCTTGAAGGTATTCAAGAGGTCGAATTCTGAAACCTTCTTCAATTCAGCTGAGACATTTTCAAGCTGGGCTTTATTAATCTTGTGTGTGATGATCACAACACGCGCCTTGTCACCATCTTTTCCATCTTGGAGAATTTGCTTAAAGGAAATTTCTTGGGCATTAAAGATTTCAGCCAACTTCAAGACCTGACCTTTTGAGTCTGGTGCCAAGATTGAGAAGTAGTAATTTGCTTTGACATCCTCTGGATTTGCCAAGACCAAGTCACGGCTATATTCGTTGAAGTCTTTGCCAATGGTACCATCATTCAAGCGACGAACGATACGGACAATGTCCGCCACAACACTTGTTGCAGTTGGTTTTTGGCCTGCACCTGGTCCGTAGTACATAGACTCACCAATACCGATAGATTCTACAAAAACAGCGTTCATTACCCCATTCACACTGGCAAGCGGGTGTGCTTTAGGTAGGAAGGTTGGAGTCACTTCTGCAGCAATTCCTGAAGGAGTTTCCTCGATAGAACCAACCAATTTCACTACATAGCCAAGTTCTTGGGCTACAGCTACATCTTCTGGTGTGATGTTACGAATTCCCTTGTGGGCTACATCGTCAAATGCAACCTTCATGCCAAAGGAAAATTGGCTCAAAATCACCATCTTGTAGGCTGCATCAATTCCATCTACGTCATTTGTCGGGTCACTTTCTGCAAATCCAAGTCTTTGCGCTTCCGCAAGAGCATCATCGTATGACCAGCCTTCTTCCACCATTTTGGTCATCATGAAGTTAGAAGTTCCGTTGACTACTCCAAGCACTCGCGTGATTTTATCTGAAGCCAAGGAATTTGCCAAGGTACGAAGAATTGGAATACCACCAGCTACCGCTGCTTCGTAGTAAAGTGCTACCTTGTTAGCTTGAGCGATTTCTAACAATTCTGCGCCATGGACAGCCAAAAGGTCCTTGTTAGCAGTAACAACGTGTTTGCCAGCCTCCAAGGCACGAGTGATAAAGGTTTTAGCAGGTTCGATACGTCCCATCAATTCCACTACGATCGTAATGTCTTGATCTGATAAAATATCATCTACATTGGTTACAAAGTTAAAGTCATTCCCTGCTGCAAGCAAGCGATTCTTTTCATCTTCATCCTTGACCAATACCTTGGCAACTTCGATATCTGAATGTGCTGATTGATTGATTTTTTCTCCATTTTCCTTTAGGAGGAAAGGCACGCCACTTGCAACGGTACCAAATCCTAGTAAAGCAATTTTAACTGTCATGTTTGTCTCCTCGAAATTTTCTAATATAGCCATTATAACAGAATTTTGTGAAAATTCCTATTATAGTAAATCACTATTTCAGTATAAAAAGAAAAAACGAATCAGATGATTCGCTCTTCCTAAAATCTAGAAATAATTTTCCAGAAAGGATTATCCAATCTTTTGCAGATTAAGTACTGCATCGTGATTCATCAAGACTTGACCATACTCTTGCAAGACCGAGCGACTGATGTCACTATCGTCCGCAAACTCGCGCATACGAGCCAAAAGCCAAGCTGGATATGGACTTGGATGATTTTCAATATCCACTAGAATGGTCAAATAATAGCGCTCGTTCATTTTGTAGAGTTCAGAAGTTTCCATCTCAAAAGTCACTGTCTTTGAAAAAGCCACCAAATCAGCTAACTTAGAAAAAGAAAGGATGTAATAGATGTAGGGCTCTTTCTTGTTCTCAACTTCTTGTTCAGCTTGCTCCTGCTCTTCTTCCTTGGCTTCGACTTGCTCTAAAGATTGAATCGCTTCAATATCATCTTTAGTCTTTTCTGCAATGCTCTTTTCCAAGGTTTTGATAAATTCATCTGGCGACATTTGAGCCAATTCTTCCATATCTGGTAAATCCGATAAGTCTTCAAAATCTAGATTTTGGTCAATCTTTGATTTGGTTACAAAGACATCTACCTTATCAGGTTTTGGAGTCACACGGAAGCTCAACATACCTGTATCTAGAAAGCTATCAGGCATCTCTAACTCATCCAAGATAGCATAAAAGAACTCTTCTGTTTTTTCTTGAGGAACAAGAAAGTCAGCAATCTCCATGCCTCGATCCATCAAATCCTCTAAAGACATCGTGATTTTCAAAGTTGTATCACTAATTTGTTTCATTTTCATTGCTAGTAACCTCATACTTTCAGTTCTATCTATTATACTAGATTTTTACGATTTTATCAAAAGAAGGCTCCTCTGTCGGGATAGATTTTCCATAGGGTAACTTCTGTAGAAGACTATAATACTCTTCGAAAATCTCTTCAAACCACGTCAGCTCTATCTGCAACCTCAAAACAGTGTTTTGAGCAACCTGCGGCTAGCTTCCTAGTTTGATTTTTGATTTTCATTGAGTATAAAAGAAAATTTCTGCTAACAAATAGAAAAAGCCTTCAAAATCGGCTCTTAGCCAACTTTGAAGACCTGATGCATCAGAATCCTTATAATTTAAAGGTTGCTACACCGAGGATAGAACGATTTAAGTTTCTGAGAATTTGAAGACTTTGCTCAAATTTCTTATAACGAGTCACTCCGTACTCTTCAACAAGAAGGACTGTATCTCTTTCCAAAAGCGATGGCACATCTTGTAAATCGACAAAATGCATTCCTTTTAAAGCTTCTTGACTCTGTTTCAATTTATCTAGGATAGCTTTATTTGAGCTAACGATGGTCAATTCCTGTCCAGCGTTTTTGTATGACAAAACATCTGCTAGGTTAGCAATTGTTGTAATCTCTGTTACAAAATCAATTTGATACTGAGAAAAATCACCTGCTCTATTGATTGTTGGGTTAAAGAGATAAACCAATACATTTCCCATCACAACCAAAATCACACAAACCACTCCAATAACAGCTAAACGAAGAATCAGATTTTTCACATTTAAGCCAAGCGCTGTTTCACCATTTGCATTCAATTCTTTAGAGTTGATGGTTTCCAATTTTTCAATTTTTACATTTGCATAGACATGTTTAAATTTCTCAATCAATCCATCAATTTTTCGCTCTAACAAGTCATTGACATCTTTACTTGGTGTCAAAATTTTCACACCAACCCCTGCATCGTCAATCATATAGTAGACGGTCAATTTTTTCCACCAATAGTCATTCGTTGAATTTTTCAAGGTTGTTTCTGTCGTGTCTAATTCACTGGCAATTTTTTTCAACTCACTGGGTTCTACATCATTGAAAAGATAAGCTCCATTCAAATTACCATCAATCAATTTCCCATAAAAATCACTATAACCACCAATTTGATGATTCAAAATCGTTTTAGCTGAATCTTCTGGAGGAGTGATTTTATAACTAAGATAAGTTGAATAACTTGTTGTATCTTTGACAGTGTTTTTATTCCTAACTGCTTTAATTGTAAATGGTACAGCAATGAGAGCAAATAAAGCGATAAGAGCTAAAATATTTACTTTTCGTTTTTTATAAAGATTTGCAAACAAATCAGCTACTGAATAATGTTCAAACATGATTTTTTTCTCCTTTGTTTAGTAGATACTGGTTCTCTTTTGTAAGCATTTTTGCTACAAATATAATCACAAGAACAATTCCCCAGAATTGCATTGTAAATAGATTGAAGAAACTTTCTGAAAAGCTACTTCTTGGCATAAAGAATAGATTATTCAAGATGAGTAAGGACAAGGCAAATAAGATTGTTCTAGAGCGATAGGCTACTTGCAACATGGCTATAAATAGCATACCGAGTAAGAGACTAAGTAGAAAGACTCCTATCATACCATAATCTGTATACAACTCCATGATATAACTACTTCCGATACCATGTCCTTTCAAATATTCCTTGTTCAAAACAAGATAGGACAAATTGTGGGCATAACTATTACTATCAATAGCTAGCTCCACACTATTGGTTGTATGTTCAAAGGCTTTTCCTCCGAAAATAGCCCCCAAGCTTCCCCTTGCAAAATAATCAAGGACAGGACCAAAAGTAAAATTACGGAAATCTCGGTAAGGGAGGCTACTGTTAAATAGAAAACCTCGAGCCAGAACGCCAAAACTGGTTCCTTGTTTATAGATAAAGTCAAGCAGGATATCCCAGAAACCTGTATGGGAAACTTGGACATTATCCCGTACATAATTGAGCACTCCCATCGCTAACATGAGAATAGGAGAACCCACAAAAATCGCTAACTTTTCTTTAAACCCAATCCATTTTCCCTTTTCAGTTTGCTCTCTCATAAAGTAATAAACAAAAGCAAATAAAATACTTAAAATAAAGGGATTTCGTGTCCCGATTGCCAAATGAATAGTATTAGCTGCAATAAAGGAGACAAGCACTGCTGTTGCCTGCAATTTCTTTGGCTTGGTTGCCAGATACATACACATTGCGTAGACCGTAAAGGTAGATAAAATGTAGGTAAAATAAGGCAGTTTACTTTCAAAATTTGCATAGTAGGCATAGTAGGACGTCTGCAAGCGATACAGGAGCCGTTCAAATAACCGAATGAAATAGAAAGGATAGGTGAGAAGAAAAACTCCTAGCGAAACAAAGCGTAACCGCTTGATATAAACCTCTTTTAGAGAACTTCCTATATTTGCTACTTTTATTTTCTTCCTAGCTATGAAGTAACGAGCCAGTACGCCTCCTGTGGTCAAGCCCAGAATCGAAACCATGACGACTATAAAGGCAAAACGATAGGCTATGGGATGATAGGTATCCAAAGCTCCATCCCTAAAGTAATCAATGGTTGGCCTTGATACCAGAAAAACAAAAATGGTTAAATAGAAAATAAAATGGATTAAGTAATACTTGATATCATTCCAACAAGCAATTAAGCTACTAACCAGTAAGAACAATAAAGTAGAAAGCAAGCTAACATTGTTATTATTAAACAGATACACAATTCCACTTACTAGCGTCAAGGCATAACTGACTATGGTCAAACTAAATAATAATCGTTTTCCATCAATCACTTGCTCACCCCCGTTCTAATGTAATTTTTTAGATTTTTCAATATTTTTTAGTAATAAGAATCGGTATAAGGAAATATTTATGAATAGGGCCAAAGCACTAATTCTTCTCCCCTTACGGAAAATTGGATTCCTAGAAATAGCAAGGGCATGGCCTTTTAAAAAACGATGAATCTTGGAATAGGCTTCAAACTGTTTATACTGATCATCTAGCAACATCTTATCCAGAATAAAGAAGTAGGCATAGGCCAATCTGAAAAAAGCAACCTCTTTCAAATCTGGATAGTTTTTCACAACTTCATTGTAAAACTTTTGGTAGATATCAATATAGGCTAAATCCTTCTCTGCATAGGGTTTAGTCGTAATACTATCCCCTCTATGGAAATAGTAATAATAGGGTTTGGTATTAACAACGTACCTCTTAGCCAACTTGATTAAATCAAAATGATAATAGGCATCTTCGTAAATCAATCCCTTTGGAAAGGATAGGGCAGTTGCAATCTCTCTCTTGATTAGCTTATTGCAAATCGTTCCAGGTATTTTTTCACCTATGAGGTATTCCCTCAGAAATTTTTGGGAATCACAGACAAAATAGTCATCCTGATTAGCTGACTGTGGACTTTCATCATTAGCATAGACATTCATGACACCACAGCTCGAAACATCCGCATCTTCTTGAACTAATTGCTCATATAAGTTCTGAATCATTTCTGGATGGATATAATCATCTGAGTCAATAAAAATCAGATAATCCCCGTGAGCCTGCTTCATTCCATCATTTCGTGCTTGCGACAATCCTTCGTTCTTTTTATGAAGCACTGACACCCTGTCATCTTGTTCAGCGATTGAATCACACAAGCGACCACTCTCATCTGTTGCACCATCATCAACAAGAATAATTTCCAGATTTTGATAGGTCTGCTTCTGAATGGAAGCTATCGATTTTTCTAGGTACTGCGCCACATTATAGACTGGCACAATGACACTAATTAATGCAGTTTCCATGCTACTCCTCTAATAGTTTTTCTACTTGTTCGATTTGTTTGGCAATTGTAAATTGTTGAATGAATTGGCTAGCCTCATCGACATCAAAGTTTGAGGCAGAGGTCATGTAGTTCGTAATTGCCTGAGCTGCCTCTTGATTGCTCTCAATGATTTGTCCAAATCTTCCTTCTTGTGATAGTTCCTCAGCCCCTCCAACATCCGTAGAGACAAAAGGGATTCCAAGGCTCAAGGATTCCACATAAACACCAGGAAAACCTTCTTGTTTAGACATAGACAAGAGGACCTTCATCTGAGACAAATATTGATAAGGATTTTTTTGATAACCAAGGAAATGTACATAGTCCTCAAGCTTATACTCTTTGACTCGTTTTTTCAGTTCCTCTTCCATATCACCAGCCCCGATAAAATAGAGATGATAGTTTTTCCCCTCTTGGTGCAATAACCGTATCACTTCCACCACACGGTCAGAACCCTTATTTTCCTCAATCCGTCCGATGGTACAGATACTTTGAGGAGCAATCTCGATATCGATCTTCTCTTGAGATTTTTCTAAAATAGTCTTAAAATCATATCCATTGTAGACTGTCTGTAATTTCGAAGCATAATCTGGATAGACTTCCTTGATAGAATTGCTGGTTTTATTCGAAATTCCTACAATGGTATCCGCAGCATCCAACTGGCGTCTATGTGATTCTCTTTTGGAGCTATCCTTAAGAAATTCTTCGATACTTCCATGAATCCAAGAGATTTTCTTGACTTCTTTTCTTTTAGAGAACAACAGTGGTGGATTCATAATGGTAAAGGAAACTTCAACATCATAGTCATCTTTCACAAGCAAGCGCCGAGTCAGTCTTGGAAAATAAATTCTCATTCTCCACAAAAGAGCTCGTAACCATCTGGCTTGGCGATAATCCTGAAAGGATTTTAAAATGCCTACATGTTTAGGAACTGATTCGTATCCCTTGTCAAAATGCTCCATTTCAAGAATATCAATATCATACTTTTCTGGATCCAGATTTGAAACAATGGTAGATAAAATCTTCTCTGCTCCACCTCCGAGAGAAAAAGACCACATAAAAAATAAGATTTTTTTCTTAGCCACCATATTCTCCCTTGTATTCTGTATAAGACTTATCCATATCAGCGATGACAGCATCATGATGCGGTAGCTGCTTGTCTGCTGGTGGTGGCGTCATATAATCCCCAAAAGCAGTACTGAGATAGGCATCATAACCAACTGGAATAGGCATCTCTGTCCCCTCAAATGGTAGGAAAAGATTGTCTTCAAAGGATGCGATTGGGTACTTGTTTCTCATGTAACCAGGACCTGAGCATAGTTCCGTAATTCCATCGCTCTCAGCCAAATCATACTTGGTCATTTCTTTCTCAGCTTTTTTCCAAATGCGATAACGGAGAGATTTTGGAGTCACACCCAGTAAAATACGGCTTCCCCATTTCATAAGTGCGCCATGCTTTTCTGGAATAGTTTGAGCACAAAAAAGAGAATAAATCAGTGCCCAACGAACCTGTTTTTTCCGCTCAGCTGGATTTTTAGGATAATAATCTAAAGGCAAAACATCCAAAGCCAAACCATGTGGCAAATCCAAATCTTGCTGGTAAGGTTTAATGCAGGTAGTTTCCTTGTCACGAATGGTAATAAAAAGATTACGATCGACAAAATCCTTGTGACTCTTTGACAAGAAATAACGTTCATCTGCATAACGAGGCCATAATTCTGCTAATTTCTCATAATCTTTACGGGGCATAAAAAAGTCTAGGTCGTCGTCCCAAGGAATAAAGCCCTTGTTTCGAAGGGCACCAATAGCACCCCCTCCACAGAGGTAACAAAGCAAATCATGTTCTTTACAAAAGGCCACAAAATATTCAGCCATCTCCAGACTACGAGCCTGAATTGCTTTTAAATCAGTCATATTGTTCATTATTCTTTCTATCGTATCGTTTCATTATACCACAAATAGGGGGTGAAAATCTATTGCAGACTGTAAAAAATCAAAGCCTGACTGCTAGATAAATAGCCTTCAAACTTTGATTCTTCTGTCTTATACTCTTCGAAAATCTCTTCAAACCACGTCAGCTTCACCTTGCCGTAGGTATAGGTAACTGACTTCATCAGTCTTATCTACAATCTCAAAACTGTGTTTTTAGCAGACTGCGGCTAGCTTCCTAGTTTGCACTTTGATTTTCATTGAGTATTATCTTATCTCAAGCCCATTTGAGCGAGCTTGGTTTGATATTTGTTTTGATCGACCAGCAAACCCAAGCCTCCATAAACATCATAGGCATCTACCCAGTCACCAAGTTCTGGAATCGTCAGCTTTTCAATACCATTTTTTGCTCCATCCAAAACAGATAAACCGTTTGTTAGGAGGAAAGTATAGGGTGCATTGGTTGAGGTCATAGCAAAAACCTTTCCAAGAGCTTCAGAACCAGTGAAAAGTTTAGTAGGATCTTTAATTTGCTCTAAAATTGCTGTTAAAACTTGTTGCTGTCTTTTTGTACGGCCGTAATCCGCCTCATCGTCATCACGGAAACGAGCATAATTGAGCAGGGTCGAGCCATTCATCTGCTGTTTTCCGACTTTGATGGTTTGGGTTGGGGACTCAGTCTCAGTAGCGTGTAAATCATCTCCGACTGTAGCTTCTGTTAGTGGACGCCCATTCAATGTTGAAAATTGGGCATCAATCGTCACCCCATCAGGGAAAAGCGTGTCAATCGCTGTTGCAAAGGCCTGAAAATCAACCAAGGCATAGTACTTAATGTCCAAGTCAAAATTATCTTTCAAGACTTGGCGAACCATTTCTGCCCCTTTTTGCCCCTCTTGTTCTCCTAACTCATAGGCTACGTTTAACTTGTTATCCGTCTGTTTTCTACCGTTAATCACTTGACTATAACCATCTATATAGACCAAATTATCACGCATGAAACTGACTAGCTTGATTTTCTTGTCCGAACCTCCGACATTTAAGACCATAATAGAGTCCGTCCGCGTCTCAGCACTATTTTGACCGATTCGACCGTCCGTCCCCATGATCAAAATATTAACTCCATCTCTAGTATCTTGACCATTAAAAACTTGAACCTGTGCTGCCTTAGCATCAGCAGTTTTCTTTGCGCTAGCATCTTGGTAACCACGCAAAAACATGAATACCATGGTCAAAGCCACACAGACTAGAAGAGAGAAAATCACCATAAAAATGCGTTTAAGACGGAGCTTCCGTCTTTTCTTTTTGGGAGGAGCAGAGTGTGCTTGTGATTTGGATTGTGAGCGACTCCGGTTCGCATAGCTTGGTAAGTCAACCTGCTCTTCTCTTTCTTGTTCCAAGCTGGAACTACTATTTACCCTAGCAAGAGTTAGCTTTTCTTGCAAATAGGCAAACTCATTTTTTTCTCTCTCATTGAGATAGTGAATATTTTTTAGCAAATAATCATAACGTAATTTTTCATGATGACTGAGAGGATTTTCTTTACTCATCTTCTCTCCTTTCCATGGTCTGATATTGGATAAATAGGATAGGCACCCAGAACCTTATACTGGATTCCGATGGCTTCTAATTCTTTTTGGGCAAAGTGGACCAGGCCCTTATCAGCATAGTCCACATCGATAATGAAAAAGTATTCTCCCAGTGCTGTCTTGAGTGGACGACTTTCAATTTTTGTTAAGTCAATTCCTCGCCAAGCAAAGGTCGACAGTGCCTTATAAAGTGCACCTGGAAGGTTGTCAGGTAAGGTCAAGGCCAAAGTCATTTTCTCAGTTTGTGCTTGCAAGGGAATGGCTGTACCTTCAGCTCCCAAAACCCAGAAACGTGTGAAATTGGCTTCCATTTCTTGAATATCTTCAGCAATCAGTTCCAAGCCATATTCTTCTGCAGAACTTCTAGGTGCAATGGCTGCATAAGGCTGGTCTGGATGTTCGGAAATAAAACGGGCCGCATAAGCTGTACTAGCTGTCACCTCAATTTGAGCATCTGGATACTGTTCATCAATGAATTTCTTTCCTTGAGCCAAGGCCTGTGGATGAGAAAAAATCTTTTCAATCTTAGTATGGCCTGGAACCACCATCAACTGCTGATGAATGGGATGAACGATTTCTGCCACTGCTTGGATGCGAGCCTGATGAAAAAGGTAGTCCAAGGTTTCATGAACACTACCCTCGATAGAATTTTCAACTGGCACCACAGAATAGTCCACCAAGCCTTGCTCATAGGCCTTGATGACATCTGTAATGTTGGCAAAGGCCTGCAATTCCTCCTGAGGAAAAGCTGTCTGCACAACATGGTGTGAAAATGATCCCTTGGGACCTAGATAAGCAATTTTCATCTCAGTTCCTCTATAATTTCCTCTGGGCTTAACTCGGTCACATCCAAAACCCGACTAGCTACTTCCTCATACCAAGCCTGTCTTTCTTGAAAAACAGCTGCAAGTTCTTCCTTGCTATTATTTAGAAAAAGCGGACGCTGATTGTCCTTAACAGCTGCGATACGTTGGTAGAGGGTTTCAAAATCAGCTTTCAGGTAGATATTATCAGAATTGGTTTTGAGTAAATCACGATTTCGCTGAGAAATGACCACTCCTCCACCAGTTGACACAACTTGGTCTCTTTGTAGTAACTCAGCTAATACTTCTGACTCTACCTGTCGAAAGACCTCTTCGCCCTTTTCAGCGAAAAATTCCGCAATAGACATACCTAAGCGCTTCTCTATCAGAGCATCCATATCGAGATAATCTGGGTCCAAGCCTCTTGCAATAGTCGATTTGCCAGCCCCCATAAATCCTAGTAATACCTTAGCCATGAATCAAGTTCTCCAAATCATCAAAGAAGCTAGGATAGCTGGTATTGATAGCCTCAGCACGGTCAAGCGCCACTTCTCCATCTGCAACCAAGAGGGCTGCAATGGCTGTCATCATTCCGATACGATGGTCTCCAAAAGTATTGACTCTAGCACCGTGAAGAGTTGATTTTCCTTTGATAATCATCCCATCTGCCGTAGGAGTAATATCTGCTCCCATGCTATTTAAGGCGTCTGCCACAACCTGAATACGGTCTGTTTCCTTAACCTTGAGCTCCTCAGCATCTTTGATAACTGTTACACCATGTGCTTGGGTAGCCAGAAGAGCAATAATGGGCAATTCATCAATCAAGCGTGGAATCAAAGCGCCACCAATTTCTATTCCTTTCAAGTCAGAAGATTCAACAATCAAGGTAGCAGATTTAGCGACTGGGTCAATTTCAGTCATTTCCAATTTTCCACCCATGGCACGAATGACATCGATAATACCGGTGCGCGTTTCGTTGATACCCACATTCTTAAGCACCACACGAGAGTTTGGAACAATCAAACCTGCGACCAACCAAAAGGCTGCACTGGAAATATCTCCTGGAACAACCACCTTTTGTCCTGTCAATTTTTGCGGTCCTTGGACTGTGATTTTCTTGCCATCCACACTTAAATGACCACCAAATTGTTGCAACATATCTTCAGTATGATTACGGGTGCACTCTTTTTCGATAATAACAGACTCCCCCTGAGCCTGCAAGGCCGCAAACATCAAAGCTGACTTAACTTGGGCAGAGGCAATCGGCAACTCATATTGAATAGGTCTTAGGGTTTTCGTCCCTTTTAAGTGAAGGGGAGGCAGGTCTCGCTCGGTTTGCCCTGAAATACTAACGCCCATTTTTTTCAGTGGAATCGTCACACGGTCCATAGGACGTTTGGAAAGACTGTCGTCTCCGAACATCTCTACTTCAAAGTCTGCACCAGCAAGAACACCTGAAATCAGGCGAATCGAGGTTCCAGAATTTCCCATATCAAGGGCATTTTGTGGCGCTTTTAAGCCATCCATGCCTACACCTTGAATGGTAATAACCCCATCTTTATCCTCAATTTCAACACCAAGGTCACGAAAAACCTGCATGGTCGAAAGAACGTCTTCACCTCGCAGAATATCATAAACCTTGGTCTCACCCTCAGCCAAACTTCCAAAGATAATGGAACGGTGGCTGATAGACTTGTCACCTGGGACGCGGATACTACCATGTAAATGGTGAATGTTTGTTTTTAGTTTCATACGGGACCTCATACTTGCAATACTTTTACCTATTTTATCATAAAAAGCCAGAAATTCCTTAAAAATTCCTGACTTTAGGATAGTTATTTTCTTATTTTAGTAATTCTGAAACTGGTTCGAAAACAATTTTTTCAATGTCAGAAAGATAAATTGCCAATTGTTGTTGCTTGGTAAAGAATTCTGACAAGAGGCTATTCCCCTGAATCTGTTTACCAAAGCCTTCCATTTTCGCTTGAAAGGAAGCGTCTGGCATTTGACCTGTCTGCGCTAGTCTTTGAATTTCCTCTTGGAAGGCAACGTACTCTGTAAAGATTTTACTTGCCTCAGCATCTACTGAAATCGCATCTTTAGCTGCTTTGACAGCCTTGTATTCTGGCAATTCGCGTAGACCGCGACTGAGTTCGTTTGCACTATCGTAAATATTTGACATGATTTTCTCCTTATTTATTTCTTTTAAAATTACTAATCACTCTGTGGTCTTTATTATTGTGCAATCACTTTTATATGACCTCTTGAATGTCCATTGCTTAATTCCTTATCTGGTATATACTCTATCTTCAAAGTTCCTAAATTAGAACCTGTTTTTATTTCATTTGACATAAGATTATCAAAATAGTTATTTATCTCATCATCAGATAATGATGATTCAATCGATTTAACAATATCATGAAATACTTCTTTCATTCCTGCAACACCAGATTCACTATTTTCATTTGTCTGATTTATTGTTACATTGATTTTATCAGTATCATTTGCATGTAAAAGCTCCAAGTAATATCCGTAGCTTGATGCGAAATATTTTATTTTTATATTTCCTTTTTTGATATTTTCTAATGGGCTATTAGAATTTTGATTATAGCTGTTAATAAAATCATTAATAATCCTATCGTCTACATACTTTGAATTAGTTTTCTCTGAACTTGTTCCTTTCTTGGATGGTTCATTTTTTGTCTCGACACTTGCTTCTGAATTAGTTTTCACATCTTTTTTAACAGCACAAGCACTAAGTAGGATAAAAGAAATAAAGATAATACCAAATATTGATTTAAGTTTTATTTTTGACATGATTTTCTCCTTATTTGATGACGACTGTATAGTCTGTGTTTTCTGTTATGAGGTGCTCGGCTCGTTCTAAATCTTGAGCATTTTTAAATGAAATTTGTAGAATCCCGTGAATGTCCTCACGGTTTTCCTCATTGATGTGGATGTTAACCAAGGAAGTTCCACGTAGCAATTCCAAGATTCGTAAAATAACGTCTTCTTCATCGGGAACATCGACATAGAGGTCGTAAGAGCTGTCCACACCACCACGCTTATGGATTTCCATGGCCTGGCGTTGTTCACGCGCTTGGTTGAAAAAATTCCAGATTCGCTCTTCATCTCCCTTACTGATAGCTTGTCCAACCTCATCTAAACGTTCCTTAAAATCCTCAATCCGCTCTAGGATAGTCTCGCTATTGGACAAGAGAATGGAGGTCCACATACCTGGCTCGCTTTCTGCAATTCGGGTCATATCTCGAAAACCACCAGCCGCAAAGCGCCTGGCCATCTCATGTTCTTGAGCATAGACCGCAGTCTGCTCCATGAGACTAGAAGCCAGAATATGAGGAAAATGGCTAATCTGAGAAGTCACCCGATCATGCTCCTTGGCATCAATCTCGATAAAGCGAGCATGAAGACCTGAAAGTAAATCCCTCATTTCCGCAAGCGTGTCCTGACCTGTCAGACTCGAAGGTGTAAAGATATAATAGGCATTTTCAAAAAGATTGACATCCGCAGAGGCAGCCCCTGTCTTGTGGCTACCAGCCATGGGATGAGCCCCAACAAAGCGAACAGGCTTGCCAGCCAAATACTGTTCCGCCGCATCTACAATAGCTGACTTGGTCGAACCGGCATCTGAAATAATGACGCCTTTTTTCAAGTCCAAGTTGGCCAATTCCTTAATAAAGGAAATGGTTTGTTTGATTGGCAAGCTAAGGATAATGATATCTGCCAAAGGAGCAAAACTGGCAAAATCATCCGTTGCACGGTCAATCATGCCTTCTTTCAAGGCAATATCTCTCGAAGCTTGACTGCGATTATAACCTAAAATTTCATAATCTGGATGATCGCGTTTGATACCTAGGGCCATAGAGGCTCCAATCAATCCAAGACCTGCGATATAGACTGTTTTTGCCATAGGAACTCCTTAATAGTTCTTTGTATAGTCTCGGTGTTTGGCTACCGCTTCTTTTAATTCCTCTATATTATCTGATGAGAATTTTTCAAGGATTTCTTGTGCCAGAACCGTTGCCACAACGGCTTCCATGACCACTCCTGCAGCTGGAAGGGCGGTCGGATCACTTCTTTCAACAGTTGCCTTGTAAGGTTCATGGGTTTCGATATCCACACTCATAAGAGGCTTATAAAGAGTAGGAATGGGCTTCATAACTCCACGAACAACAATGGGTTGCCCATTAGTCATACCACCTTCAAAGCCGCCCAGATTGTTGGTGCGGCGAGTATAACCATCTTCTTTAGACCAGAGAATTTCATCCATGACCTGGCTACCTTTACGGTAACCAGCTTCAAAGCCGAGACCAAATTCCACCCCTTTAAAAGCATTGATAGAAACAACGGCTTGGGCCAATCGCGCATCTAATTTTCTGTCCCATTGGACATAGGAACCAAGACCAACTGGAACACCTCCGACAACTGTCTCGACAACCCCACCGATGGTATCTCCATCACGCTTGATTTGGTCAATGTAGTTCTTGATTTCCTGTTCCCGTTCTTGGTCGACAATAGAAACTTCAGACTGGGCAGCTCTTTCCTTAATCTCAGAAACTGTGAGATTTTCAGGAACATCGATTTCCTTGCCACCAAAGACTACGACATGGTTGGCAATCTCCATATCCAGCTCAGCCAAGAGGCGTTTGGCTACTGCCCCAACTGCCACCCGCATGGTGGTTTCACGAGCAGATGAACGCTCCAAAGAATTTCTTAAATCGTCAAAACGGTACTTGATGCCCCCAACCAAATCGGCATGTCCTGGGCGAGGATGGGTGATTTTTCGTTTGCTTTTAAGGCGGTCTTCAATGTCCTCCGCAGACATGATATCCAGCCACTTCTGATGGTCCTTATTGACGACATCCATGGTAATGGGAGCCCCAGTAGTCTTCCCATGGCGAACGCCTGAAGTAAAGATAACTTGGTCGCTCTCAATCTTCATACGACCACCTCGGCCGTATCCACCCTGACGACGTTTCAAATCCTCATTGATGTCCTCTGCTGTCAAAGGAAGTCCAGCTGGAATTCCCTCAATAATAGCTGTCAGACGGGGACCGTGTGATTCTCCTGCAGTTAAATATCTCATACACTCTCCTTATTTTACCAAGTAGTCTTTCATCTCTTCCAGAGAAACCGGGTGAATAGTCGCTGAACCGAGCTCTGGCACCAAGACCAATTTCAAGGTATTACCACGCGCTTTTTTATCATGAGTAAGAGCTTGATAAAGCTTGTCAACATTCCAGTTTTCATAGTCAACAGGCAAGCCAAATTTCTGACACATATCTGTAATGGACTGGGTGATGCCAGCTGGCATGAGGCCTTTTTTCTCAGCAACCTTGGAAATCTGTACCATTCCCATAGCTACAGCCTCTCCATGCATGACCTTGCCATAACCGGCAGTCGCTTCGATGGCATGGCCAATAGTGTGGCCAAAATTGAGGTAAAGGCGAACACCATTGTCCAACTCATCCTCAACTACCATCTTGCGCTTGACCTGACAAGAATGTTCAATCAAGGTCTCTGCATGTTCCAAAATGCTCTCAACAGAACCATCCAGCTCCGTCAAGAGAGCCCAAAGTTCTGGATCCTCAATCAAGCCATACTTGATAACTTCACCCATTCCTTCAATCAACTCTCTTTTTCCGAGGGTTTCAAGAACAAGTGGGTCAATCAGAACCCCGTCTGGTTGGGCAAAGGTACCCACCATATTTTTAGCAAATGGAGTGTTAACGCCTGTCTTTCCACCGATAGAAGAATCCACCTGGGCTGTCAAGCTAGTCGGTATCTGAACAAAGTGAATGCCCCGCATATAGGTAGAGGCTACAAAACCAGCCAGGTCCCCAACGACACCGCCACCTAGAGCCACGATTCCATCGCTACGAGTCAGCCCCTGCTTGACTAGAAATTCATAGACTTTCTGGACAGTAGTTAAATTCTTTCTTTCTTCCCCTTCTAAAAAGTCAAAAACGGCTACCTGAAAACCAGCATCTTCTAGGCTGAGCTTGACCTTCTCTGCATAAAGAGAAGCTACATGGTTATCTGTTACAATGACTACCTTTTGTGGTTGCCAGAGTTCTCGCAACCATTGACCAGCCTGAGCTAGACAACCTTTTTCAATCTGAATATCATAAGGATGATGAGGAATATCGATTCTGATTTTCATAGGAGAATCTCCTTTTCTTTATTGGTATTTTTCTGTTAAAGACTGCCAAATTTCTTCTGTCGGCATTTCCTTGCCTGTCCACAGTTGAAAAGCTTCTGCAGCTTGATAGAGCAACATTCCCAGACCATTGACGGCTGAATTACCCTGACTTCTGGCCCATTTTAAAAATGGCGTTTCAAAGGGTTGGTAAATAATATCTGCTACCAAGATAGTTTCTGGCAAATTGATGCTTTCAGGAACTGGGGATGATTGACCATCCATGCCCACACTGGTGGCATTAACCAGCAACTCCGACTCGGCAATCCTTGCTTGCAGTTCAGAAACATCTTCTAAAGCATACAAGTCCACCTTAAAGCCTGTTTGCTCCTGTAACTTGTCTAGATAATGTCTTGTTTTTTCCATGGAAACTGAACGAACAAAGATCGAAATCTGACTGACGCCGTCCAAAATAGCTTGTGCCAAGATAGACTTGGCCGCACCACCTGCACCCAGCAGGGTCATCTTCTTACCTGTAATTGTAAAAGAAGGCAAGCTCTTAAAAAATCCCTTGCCATCTGTATTATATCCGATTAAATTGCCATTCTCATTAACAACCGTATTGACCGCACCAATCAAGCGCGCTTCGTCGCTCAGCCCATCCAAATAAGGAATCACCTGCTCCTTATAGGGCATGGACAGGTTGATGCCAAACATCTGGTAGCGGCGAATATTAGCCACTGTTTCTGCCAAGTCACTCGCTTCAATCTCCCAAGCCACATAAACACCATTGGTAGCTGTCGCCTCAAAGGCCCTATTGTGGATGAAAGGAGAAATAGAATGCTTAATAGGATTGGCAACAACGGCAGCTAAACGTGTATAGCCATCAAGCTTCATTCAAAATCTCCCTGATTTTTTTCATGTTAGCTAGGGAAATCTGACCAGGGGCACTGGCTTCATCCAGACTGGCAAAAGACCAACTCGAACCAGTCACACCCGCAGTGATACGAGAAACCTTGCCCACCTTGCCCATAGAAATGGTCACATACTCCTGTTCAGGATTGAGGGTTTTAAAGCCTCGTGTATAGTTCATCAAGTCTAAGACATCCTGCTCCGTGTGAGCCATCACCGCAACCTTAACAAGTTTTGGATTTAGGCTCGTCAACTCTGACAAGATTTCCATCATATTTTCAGGTGTTTCTTGGAAATTATGGTAACTCAAAACAAGATTTGGGAAATCCAGCATTTCTTCAAAAACATCCTTGTAGCTATAGTACTCAAAATCAATATAGTCTGGTTGATAGAGTTGTGCCACTTCCTTGATTAGATGGATATATTCTTCTGGAGAAAGGTCAATTTCTCCCCCTTCAGAGCGAGTTCGCAATGTGAAAACCAACTCACGACCTGCAAATTTTTCAAAAATAGCTGGAGCCACCTGCAAAATCGCTTCCTTAGGCAGATAGTCGGCGCGCCATTCAATGATGTCGGCATCTAGGTACCTCGTGGCATCCAGAGCCTGAGCCTCCTCTAAACTTCTTGGCATTACTGAAACGATTAATTTCATTTACTAACCTTCATACTAATCACCTTGAGGTAATTACTACTTTCATCTTTTTTATTATAGGCAAAATCTGCGGGAAGACCGTATTTATTTAAAATCTGGTAATTTCTTCCTGCAAAGCCTTTATCAATTTGTTCTGTAAATTTCTGGCGGGAAACATTGGCAGCATTGGTGCTGGCAATAATAATACCGCCCGGATTTAAAATCTCAAGACTCTGGGAAATCAACTTGTGATAATCCTTGGCCACAGAGAACGTTTGTTTTTTGTTCCGAGCAAAGCTAGGCGGATCTAGGACAATCACATCATAGGTCAAGTCTTTTCGTTTGGCATACTTGAAATATTCAAAGACATCCATGACCACAAAACGATGGTCGTCTGTGCTGAGCCCATTTGCCTGAAAATGCGCTTGAGACAATTCTCGTGAACGTTTGGCTAGGTCAACAGAAGTTGTCTGGCTAGCTCCTCCCATGGCCGCAGCTACTGAAAAGGCTGCTGTATAAGAAAACATGTTGAGCAAAGATTTGCCCATAGCCAATCCATCAACCAGACTACCGCGAACCTCGTGCTGGTCAAGGAAAATCCCTGTCATCAGGCCATCATTCATAAAGACTTGATACAAGACACCATTTTCCAGAACAGTGAAAAAGTCAGGTGCTTCTTGACCATAAACATGGGCTGATTCATAGTCCAAACCCTTAAAGCGTATCTTCTCATAGGCCCCTAACACCTCAGGAAAAACCTGTCTAAAGGCTTCTGAGATAACCTTGCGAATCTGATAAACATAAGAGTTATACCAAGAAAAGACAGCATAGTCGCCATAAAGGTCCACTGTCAGACCGCCAAAGCCATCTCCCTCTTGGTTGAAGAGACGAAAGGCAGTTGTCAAATCATCTTGATAGTAGGCGCTTCTCTTTTCTTTAGCTTGTCTAAACAGCATTTCAAAGAAAGCTTGATTGAAGGTGATCTTGTCTTTACCGATAAACCAACCCAAGCCCTTGTTTTGCTGAGAAAGGTAGGCAGTCCCAAGAAAGATTCCTTCCTGACTCTGAACTTCTACTTCCTGATCCTTAAGATTGACATTCTCAAGATCACTGGCTTCTAGTAAAACCAGACCTTTGGCGAGCTTCTTTTCAACCCTTTTGCTGACTCTTATTCTATTCATAACTACCATTATATCAAACTTTTAGACAATTCTCAAAAAAGAAACTACCCTTGCTTTTTTACTCTTCTTTTAAAAAATGGTATACTAATACTAATAAAAAATTAGGAAGTAAATGTGTGAAAAGCAATTTTAACAAAATCCAAAAAGCCGTCGGTACCAGACTGGGTTTTGTCCTAACCCTTTTAATCCTATATTGGCTCAAAACCTTATTAGCCTATGCCGTTGACTTTAATTTAGATATTCAAGTGGGCAAGTTGCAGGGAAATTACCTTGCCTTTATCGCCTTTTTCAATCCCCTTCCCTTGGGACTACTCCTGCTGGCTCTAGCCCTCTATGCTCGGTCAACCAAGATTTTTTATGGCCTGAGTATAGCTATTTATAGCCTTTTATTCATTTGGCTTTATTCCAATGTCTTTTACTATCGAGAATTTAGCGACTTTATCACGGCTAATACCATGAAGGTGGTCAGCAAGGTGTCTGTTGGTACTGCGGAACTAGAGTTACTGCGCTTTTGGGATTTCATCTATTTTATGGATTTCCCATTACTGGCTTTCCTTTTCTATAAAAAACTCATCCAGCTGGATAGGAGACCCTTCAAATTCCGCTCCAGTGTTGCTATCACTGCTCTCTCAGCCCTGCTCTTTTCTGCTAATCTTTTCTTGGCAGAGATTGAACGTCCCGATCTCCTATCGCGAGGATTTTCTAATTATTATATTGTTCGTGCCCTTAGTTTGCCAGCCTTTTTAGGTTATAGTGCCAACCAATCCTACAGTGCAAACAAAGAACGTGCTAAGGCCTCTGAGACCGACCTGCAACCCATTACAGATTATATTCAAGAACATTCGGCTAAACCTAATCCAGATTATTTTGGATTAGCCAAAGGGAAAAATGTGATTTATCTCCACTTGGAGAGTTTCCAACAGTTCCTACTTGACTATAAACTCAACCTAGATGGAACTGAGCATGAAGTCACTCCCTTCCTCAACTCCCTCTACCATTCGCAATCAACCCTAGCCTTTTCGAATATCTTTAACCAAGTCAAGGCTGGTAAGACCTCAGATGCAGAAACCATGCTGGAGACTGGTTTGTTTGGACTTGATCAAGGTTCTTTTATGGTTAACTATGGAGGTACCAATACCCAGCAAGCTGCGCCTTTTATCCTATCAAAAAACGGCTATCAATCGAGTGCCGTCTTTCACGGCAATATTGGGACCTTCTGGAACCGAAATACGACCTACAAACAATGGGGCTACCAATACTTCTTTGATGCTTCCTACTTCACCAAGCAAGACAGTAGCAATTCTTTCCAATATGGTTTAAATGATAAAATCATGATGAAAGATTCTATCCAGTATCTGGAGCATTTGCAGCAGCCTTTTTATGCCAAGTATATCACGGTGTCCAATCACTATCCCTATGCTAGCAATCTGACAGGCGATGAGCTTGGTTTCCCACTGGCTAAGACCAAAGATGAAACGATCAATGGCTACTTCCAAACCGCCAACTATCTGGACAGTGCCATCAAAGCCTTCTTTGACTATCTCAAAGAAAGTGGCCTCTATGAAAAATCCATCATCGTCATCTACGGAGACCATTATGGCATTTCCAATTCCCGCAATCCTGAGCTGGCACCCTTGATTGGAAAGACTTCTGAGAACTGGTCGAATTACGACAATGCCATGTTGCAACGAGTGCCTTTTATGGTGGTCATGCCTGGCTATGAAAAAGGACAAATCATCAATACCTACGGTGGACAAATCGATATCTTACCGACTCTCGAACATCTCCTTGGTATTGAGTCCAATTCCTTCCTTCAAGTCGGCCAAGACCTTCTGTCTCCAGACCATCAAGAAACAGTTGCCTTTCGGACTGCCAATTCCTTCGTCACGCCAAAATATACTAGCTATGACGGACGAACCTACTATACTGAGAGCGGTCTTGAAATCAGCAATCTTGATGAACAAACTCAGACTGAACTGGAAAGCATTCGTCAGGCAGCCAGTCAACAGCTGAAAATCAGCGACCAGATTCAAACTGGCGATTTGATCCGTTTCTACCAAGCAGATCATCTTGGAACAGTTGATACTGAAAGTATTTCTTATCTCAATTCTTTACCAATTCTTCAAAAGATTGAGCAGGAAAAAGGTAGTCAATCAACCAGCCTCTTTAGCCAACGACAAGGTAAGACCAGTGCTGACCTTTTCAAGGCACCAAGTTACCAAGAACTCCACCCAGAGTCGGCAGAAACCGAATCAAAATCACAATAAAAAATGCTCTTCCGTCTTGGAGGAGCATTTCTTTTATCAAATAAAATTCAACGAAAATCAATGAAGAAACTAGCCTACTGCTAGATTGTAGGTAGAGAGGTTGTATCAGCAATATATGTCTGTCAAATTTAGTGACGAAGATAGTAGAAGAAATATGAGGATATAAATCAGATTCAGCAGGTATCTGGAAAATTTGATTTTATAGAAAAGCCTTTTGTTACAAACTAAATATGCTATCAATAAATAATATTATAGAAGCAACAATAATTAAAATTTCGCCTATTTGCATCATTCTATTTCGAACTTTAAATATATGTTCTATCAAAAATACTTGGATCACACACATTATAGGAATTAACGTTTTTGAAATTGAAAAATATCCCAATAAATAAACTATAAACAACAAAAATAGAACTATGTTATATTTCTTATTCAAAACATTCCTCCCTATATATTTTTGATTACCAATCTTAATCATTTACAACTACATTCTAACAAACTATAAAAGCGTTTGTCGAATTGAATTTATCAAGCAAGCGACCAACTAGCTCATCTTTTTTCTATTTCTGTCAATATGCGTGACAGGTAGTAATGATAGCCAAAAATAGCAAGAGCAAGCAAGACGATAAGAGTTCCTACTCCCAAGCTGATGGCAATGACAGGGGAGAGAGACCGAACCAAGAATAAGCTCCCTATTACAAGGGCCATTAAGATTGCACTATAAATAAAAATCAAAACAATTGCTACTATACGATTTGAACGGTTCACCAGGTCCGTAATGTTACTCCAATTGGTTGACAGATTTTTCACGTCCTTAAGGTAATGGTGGCAAGAAAGGATGACACTGGTAAGGATCCAGACTACAAGAAGGTAAATCATCGAAAGGATGGGCAAGCCTAGATATAGAGAAAGGCCAAGTAAAGTCAGAACTGGTAAAAAGGACTGGACAGCAAATATAATCCAAAATTTCACTTTCACATAGCGAGTAAAGTCAAAGGGTAAACTCTTAAGAAAATCAACATTTTCCCTCTCCAAGGATAAAGCAATTGAATGCAGGCTGGTGATATTGTTATTGACAACTGCTATAAACACTCCTACAAAAAACAAGGGTAACCAGTATAGAGGATGAATATCTGGAACTATCTGAGAATCTCGGATTTTGGAAATCAGACCAATCATCATGAGATAAGGAAGGAAAGCACTTGTAAAAAGCACTGTAATCACGCCAGTCCCCTGTCCCAAGAGGGTGAGGTGGTAGCGTAAAACCATACGGAAAAATCCTTTTTTAGTAGTTGAAATTCTCTCCTTACTGCGACGTTCTTTCTTGACCTTCTCCTCACTGTTAAGCAGAATCACGTCATAAAAATGAGGAAGAACCTTCTTTTTGGTCAGGTAAAGTAAGAAGACAGTTAGAGTTATCCAAGCGAGCAGACCCAGTATGGCTTCTGTCGAAAAAGGCTCCACTGCTATTTTGTAAAAGATATGAAGAGGATAAAGGAGAAATGGAATGTCTCTAACTTTGTCAACAATACTTCCAAAAGTCGACTGTAGAAAGAGGACAAATATTAAAGGTATGAGAACTCCTATCCCAATCATCACATTGGCAAAAATAGACTGATACTTTCTGAAGACCGTAGTCTGAGCCAAGAAATGTACTGCCACTACCATCACTAAAGTAACAGAGACAAATAATAAGGCCAAGGACAGCAGCATCAAAGGCAAGCCCAGCCAAAGAGAAGGAGCTAGCCTAATATAGAGGACTAGAAAATAAGCTAGGATTGGTACAATTCCAGCTAGAGCTGGCAAGAGAACAGACAGTCCTTTAGCAATTATAATCTCTGATTCTTTAAAGGCATAGGGCCTATACGATGCCAAGTCCTTACTCTCATAAAAGACATTGTAAAATGCAGTGAAAGAAGTTGAAAAGGCAAGCACCAGTAAAATAGCAACCATGCTACTAAAAAAACTTGGTATTTCCTCAAAAGGAAAACGAAAGGCTATATTTATAAACATGAAAAGCATCAAGAGACTAGAAAAAATGTAAGAACTTAGGACTCTAGCGGAAACATTTACTTTTTTCTCAGGATTCTTAGCTTGCTTCTTTCGTAGGTTAGCCAGATTAGCTTCTTGAGATGAATAGAGGATATTGATATCCACTAATTTTTTAATGACCTTGAGACGCATCTGAAACCTCCTCTTTTCTACCAGCAAGGCTAAGATAGATACTTTCCAAAGACTGGTCTGGGTGGTCTTTTCTCAAGTCCTCTACCTTACCACAATAAATCAAATGCCCCTTTTTCAAAATGGCAATCCGATCACAGACTTGCTCAGCTACCTCTAGGACATGGGTTGAAAACAAGACCGTCTTGCCTTTTTGTGCATGTTCCTTCATCATTTGCTTCAAATCAAAGGCAGCCTGGGGATCCAAACCTGTCAAGGGTTCGTCCAAGACCCAAATATCAGGATCAGACAAGAGTGCCCCAATGACAAAGACTTTTTGACGCATTCCGTGAGAAAGGGTTTCAATAACCTGATAGCGATTTTCAGCAAAATCAAAAACGTTCAATAGCCTAGCTAGACTAGTCTCCAAGTCAGAGCTAGTCAGATCATAGGATGAAGCAATCAATTCCCAAAATTCATTGGCCGTTAAACGTAAAAATAAGTCAGGCGAGTCTGCTACGTAGCCAATCTTTCGTTTGATCGCCAAGCGATTCTCCGATAAATCCTGACCGTCTACCAAAATACGACCACTGCTGGGCGAAATGATACTGACTAGGGATTTTATAGTGGTCGATTTTCCAGCCCCATTATGGCCAATCAAGCCCATAATCTCCCCATTTTCAATCTGCAAATTGAGATTGCTCAAAGCCTCTTTATCACCATACAACTTACTAACATTTTGAAATTCAATCATGGGATGACTCCTATCTTTATCTATATTACATACTATTATACTAGCACTTTGATACAAAAAAATCAACACTTTATTTTAAGTAGATACAATAGTTTCCTTCTATTCTTACGCAAACGTTTGCGCCAAGAGATACTTTATGATAGAATAAAGAACAAGATTGACAAGTAAGAGGAAACATCATGCAAAATCAAACACTCATGCAATACTTTGAATGGTATCTGCCCCACGACGGCCAGCACTGGGCGCGTCTGGCTGAAGATGCTCCACACCTAGCTCATCTGGGGATCAGTCACGTCTGGATGCCACCAGCTTTCAAAGCTACCAATGAAAAAGACGTAGGCTATGGGGTCTATGACTTATTTGACCTTGGAGAATTTAACCAAAAAGGAACTGTCCGCACCAAGTATGGTTTCAAAGAAGACTATCTTCAAGCCATTCAAGCCCTAAAAGCACAGGGAATTCAACCAATGGCCGATGTGGTGCTCAATCACAAGGCTGCAGCCGATCACAGGGAAGCCTTTCAGGTCATCGAAGTGGATCCTGTAGACCGTACGGTTGAACTCGGAGAACCTTTCACCATCAATGGCTGGACTAGCTTTACCTTCGATGGTCGCCAAGATACCTATAATGACTTCCACTGGCACTGGTACCACTTCACCGGTACAGACTACGATGCCAAACGTCGCAAGTCTGGGATTTATCTCATCCAAGGGGACAACAAGGGTTGGGCAAATGAGGAATTGGTCGATAATGAAAACGGTAACTATGACTACCTCATGTATGCCGACCTAGACTTTAAACATCCTGAAGTCATCCAAAATATCTATGACTGGGCTGATTGGTTCATGGAAACGACTGGTGTAGCTGGTTTCCGCTTGGATGCCGTCAAACACATTGACTCTTTCTTTATGCGCAATTTCATCCGCGATATGAAGGAAAAATACGGTGAGGATTTCTATGTTTTTGGTGAATTTTGGAATCCCGATAAGGAAGCCAATCTAGATTATCTTGAAAAAACAGAAGAACGCTTTGACCTTGTCGATGTTCGTCTCCACCAGAATCTCTTTGATGCTAGCCGAGCTGGTTCCAACTACGACCTTCGTGGTATTTTTACAGATAGCTTGGTTGAACTCAAGCCCGACAAGGCTGTAACCTTTGTCGACAACCATGATACCCAACGAGGACAGGCTCTTGAGTCTACTGTTGAAGAATGGTTCAAACCAGCAGCCTATGCCCTCATTCTATTACGCCAAAATGGCCTTCCATGTGTCTTTTACGGAGACTACTATGGGATTTCAGGGCAATATGCTCAAGAAGATTTCAAAGAAGTCCTTGACCGCCTCCTAACCATCCGAAAAGATTTGGCCTACGGAGAGCAAACAGACTACTTTGATGATCCTAACTGTATCGGTTGGGTACGTTCAGGTGATGAAAATCAATCCCCAATCGCAGTCCTTATCTCAAATGACCAAGAAAACAGCAAGTCTATGTTTGTCGGCCAAGAATGGGCTAACCAAACTTTCATAGACTTACTTGGAAACCACCAAGGTCAAGTTACAATTGATGAGGAAGGTTATGGACAATTCCCTGTCTCAGCTGCTTCGGTAAGTGTCTGGGCAGCCAATACTATTTAATAGTTCATAATATTCAAGCCAGATCCAATCAGATTTGGCTTTTTTGTATTCACAAAAAGACCTACCCAAATGGATAGATCTTTATACTCAATGAAAATCAAAGAGCAAACTAGGAAGCTAGCTACAGGTTGCTCAAAGCACTGCTTTGAGGTTGTAGATAAGACTGACGAAGTCAGTCACATATAAAATACAAGGCGAAGCTGACGTTGTTTGAAGAGATTTTCGAAGAGTATTACTTGTTTACAATTTACCTGCTACGGCATCCAACAATTCTTGGATCTTAGCTTGGTTGCTTCCTCCTGCCATGGCCATGTCTGGTTTACCACCACCACGTCCATCGACGATTGGTGCCAATTCTTTGACAAGGTTTCCTGCATGAAGGTCTTTTGTCTTGCTTGCTACAAGGACATTGACCTTGTCACCAATAGCTGCAACTAGGACAAGCACATCAGAGTAATCTTTTTGTTTCCAGTTATCTGCAAATGTACGAAGGGCACCAGCGTCAGATACAGATACTTGGCTAGCAATGTAACGGTGACCATTGACTTCCTTCACATCCTTGAAGATATCGCCTGCGGCTGCAGCTGCGGCTTTTTCTTTCAATTCAGCATTTTCTTTTTGAAGTTGACGAAGTTGTTCTTGAAGTCCTTCTACCTTGTGAGGTACTTCTTTAAGTTGAGGTGATTTCAAGGTTGCTGCGACAGCTTTAAGAGCGTCCTCTTGTTCACGGTAGGCTTCAAAGGCTTCCTTGCCAGTCACTGCCAAGATACGGCGAGTTCCTGAACCAATCCCTTCTTCTTTGACAATCTTGAAGAGTCCAATCTCAGAAGTGTTGCCAACGTGGGTACCACCACAAAGCTCGATAGAGTAGTCACCGATAGTGACAACACGGACTTCCTTGCCGTATTTCTCACCAAAGAGAGCCATCGCACCCATTTCTTTGGCAGTGTCAATATCCGTTTCAACTGTCTTCACTTCAAGAGCTTCCCAGATTTTCTCATTGACTTGCTGCTCAATCGCACGCAATTCTTCAGCAGTCACTGCTTGGAAGTGGGTAAAGTCAAAGCGAAGGAATTCAACTTCGTTAAGAGATCCTGCTTGTGTTGCGTGGTTTCCAAGGATATTGTGAAGAGCAGCGTGAAGCAAGTGAGTCGCAGTGTGGTTTTTCATAACACGGTGACGACGATTTGTATCAATTGCCAAGGTATATTCTTGGTTCAAAGCAAGCGGTGAAAGGACTTCAACTGTATGAAGAGCTTGTCCGTTTGGAGCTTTTTGAACATTTGTCACAGTAGCCACAACTGAACCAGCCTCATCCAAGATTTGTCCATGGTCAGCTACCTGTCCACCCATTTCAGCGTAGAATGGCGTTTCCGCAAAGATAAGTGAGGCAGTTCCTTCTGACACAGCTTCTACTTCTGCATTGTCAGCCACGATAGCCACCAATTTAGAAGACAATTGGCTAGCATTGTAGTTGAAGACACTTTCTACAGTGATGTTTTGAAGGGTTTCATTTTGCATCCCCATTGAGCCACCCTTAACAGCTGACGCACGCGCACGTTCTTGCTGTTCTTTCATGGCTGCTTCAAAGCCTTCACGGTCCACAGTCATACCAGCTTCTTCAGCGATTTCTTCAGTCAATTCAACTGGGAAGCCATAAGTGTCATAAAGTTTGAATACATCTTGACCAGCAATGACAGATTGACCTTTTTCTTTCAAGTCAGCTACAATGCCTTGAGCAAAGTGTTGACCTGAGTGAAGGGTACGAGCAAATGATTCTTCTTCGCTCTTAACGATTTTTTCGATAAAGTCACGTTTTTCAAGCACTTCTGGGTAGTAGCTTTCCATGATTTTTCCAACGGTTGGAACGAGTTTGTAAAGGAAAGGCTCGTTGATTCCCAATTTTTGACCATGCATAGAAGCACGACGGAGAAGACGACGAAGGACATAACCGCGGCCTTCATTTCCTGGAAGGGCACCATCACCGATGGCAAATGAAAGGGAACGGATGTGGTCAGCGATAACCTTAAAGCTCATGTTGTCGCCATCTTGGTCATAGACCTTACCAGACAATTTCTCCACTTCACGAATGATTGGCATGAAGAGGTCTGTTTCAAAGTTTGTCTTAGCCCCTTGGATAACGGCCACCAAACGCTCCAAACCTGCGCCCGTATCAATGTTCTTGTGTGGCAATTCCTTGTATTCACTACGAGGAACAGCAGGGTCTGCGTTAAATTGTGACAAAACGATGTTCCAGATTTCGATATAACGGTCGTTTTCAATATCTTCTGCAAGAAGGCGAATACCGATATTTTCTGGGTCAAATGCTTCTCCACGGTCAAAGAAGATTTCTGTATCTGGTCCAGAAGGTCCTGCACCGATTTCCCAGAAGTTATCTTCGATTGGAATCAAGTGACTTGGATCCACTCCTACTTCAATCCAGCGGTTGTAAGAATCTTTATCATCTGGATAGTAGGTCATGTAAAGTTTTTCAGCTGGGAAGTCAAACCACTCAGGGCTTGTCAAAAGCTCATAAGCCCAAGTGATGGCTTCGTCACGGAAGTAATCCCCAATAGAGAAGTTCCCCAACATTTCAAACATGGTATGGTGACGTGCAGTCTTCCCTACGTTTTCGATGTCGTTGGTACGGATAGCCTTTTGAGCATTGGTAATACGTGGATTTTCAGGGATAATAGTCCCGTCAAAGTATTTCTTAAGCGTTGCTACCCCAGAGTTGATCCACAAAAGAGTTGGGTCATTTACAGGAACCAAACTTACTGATGGTTCTACTGAGTGACCTTTGGTCGCCCAGAAATCAAGCCACATTTGGCGTACTTGTGCACTAGATAGTTGTTTCATATTGTCTCCTTATTTACTTGTTTAATGTGATTGGCTTTCCAGCATTTCCACATAGTCAATCGCGACACAGAGGGAAATGACTAGGTCTGCATAAGCGTCCTCAAGAACCGTTACGGTATAGGTAGAGGTCAGATGGAAGAGTTCCTTCTTAATTTCCGCAATCAGCTGATCGCGATCATCCAGCAATTTGAAATTCAAATCCCAGATATTGCCCTCGATACGAAGACCTAGATTATCAAACTCATACTTATCTCGCCAGAAGGTCAACTTCTTGCGAATGACAAAACTCGAGCCATCCCGAAGCTGAATCTCAAAACGAGGAAGCAAGGTCAAGATTTCTTTACTAATCTGACTGACCTGTTCACCAGCCGCATCATAGATGGTAAAGGTTTTAGGAATCTTAAAAAATGATCCCTCTACCTGATAGGCGATTTCTCCCCTGTCATCCTTGATAGCGAAGCGTTCGCCTCCAAGACGAAACTTTTGTTTGACAAGAAATGTTTTCATCAACACCTCCAAAAAATCAAAAGACAAGCTCATATCACGAAGGGCGAAAAACCGCGGTACCACCTTCATTCAATGAACTTGTCATTCTCTTGTTCTTATGCAATTGTTAAATTGAGTAGCATGACTTTCTAGCTTAGATGGCTCGCAGCACCGCCATTTCTCTGGACTAAGACAAGAGAAAATCAATTCTCAACTTTCTTATTATAACGTTTTTTTGAACTTGCGTCAACTGGAAATGATTCTAACCAAATAGCATGTGTTAGCCATAAGTTAACTTTCTGCATTAACCTCTTAATTTATCTAGATCTACTTCGTGATGTTTGAGAATTTTTGGGCTTATAAATTGAAATTTTAACTCGTGTACGTTTCAAATCAACTTCCTCTCCTACTTTCGGACTTTGATCTACTACAGTTCCCTCCGATGTACCTTCAGGAGCAGTTGAAACTTCTACTCTTTCAATATTGGCTTCTTTAATACCAACAATGTGATTAAATTATTTTTGGTAAATTCAAAACTTGAACCTGCATAATTTGGCATTGTAGCGCTAGTTCGTTCTTTTGCAACAGTCAAAATAATATCGGATGAATCATTCAAATCATATAAAGTTCCCTCCGATAAACTCTGACGTAAAATTGTACCGGGAGAATATTCATCACTTTCTTCTTCCTCAACTTTTATATGATTCTCAGTAATTTTTCTACTCTTCAATTCTGATATAGCATCAGATTTACTTAAACCAATAAGGTTTCCAATATATACTTTTGTAGCCTGTGGTCTAGAAGAAGCAGAACTTGTTGATGAAGTTTGTTTATCTTTAGATTTATTTCCACCAAGAGAAGCTTGCTTTGTAGAACTTGTGGAGGTTGCTGAATTAGATGATTGAGTTGATTGCTTAGTACTATTATGAGATGATTTAGACTTATTCATACCTATGAAAAAAGTTACAATTATCACTAATAAAAGTAAGCTTATAACTATTCCAAAAAACCACTTTATCCTACTAATTTTCTGCCTACGGCGCTCTAATAATTCATTCTGTTCTCTTTCTTCCTGCTGTTTTATTTGAAATTGCTCTGTAGCCAATCGCTTTCTTTCTGCTTCTCTCTCTTTCTCCAGTATATACTCATTCCAGTCAGCTTCTGCTTCTGCTAAGAGTATCTGAATTCTCCCTCTCTCATTTTCTGATTCAGCTTTGGCCCACAGTTTTTTTAAATCAAATATATTATCTTTATATTGTTGCTCAATACGTAATTCTAACTCTCTTTGATGTCGAGATTCCTCATCCCATTGCCTCTGACGTTCTAACTCATTTCTCTCTTTTAATGTTTCTTGTTGTTCTCGAGCAAGACGATTTTGTTCATCTAGTGCTGCCTGTTGTTTTTGGTTAGAAAACTGCTGTTCCCATCTCTGCTGTTCCAACAAGTTATTCTGTCTTTTTAGCTCTTGATTCAATTCTTCTTCTCGACGAGCTTTTTCCCAATCATTCAAATTATTCATAGCCTCTCCTAATTTGCATTATAACCATGTTCTTTAGATTTTAATACTTTCTTCCAATATCGTTCACGTTGAAGTGCCTTTTGTTTTCCAACTTCATTCTTTGGAAAAATCTCTAATATACTATATTGAAAATACTTTTTAATATAACTTATTCCATATTTTTCGACTATCTCACACAATCTTTTATTCGGATAACGATTTTCTTCCATTTCGGATTTATCATATCCTTCACTTAAGTATGTAGACCATCTTCCATAAACTCCATTATCTCCATAAGCAGAACCTACATAGAGCTTTCCTGTCCTAACATCAGTAATAACATAGACACCATAAACAGCTGATAGATATTGTCTCCAAGAACTGTTTGCCCAATTTTTCTTTAATTCTTGATAAGAAAATGAAATATTTTCATAACCTGGAAAATGAGACGTTTGATTAAAATAGGAAATACTGTTTACAGATTCTACTACAACTGATTCAATTATTTTAGGATTAACATAAAACCATGATTGACCTGTATTAGTATGATTAACCAAAACTTTTTCTATAAACTTATCATACTCTTCTAATCGTTCAGCTAAAGCGAACTTAACATGATGGTTCCCATAGGTCACTTGCTTTATCTGACTATTCGTTTCTTTTATAAGATAGGCCCCAACAAAGAGCCATTTATGATACTCCACTTCTATAAATTGAAACTGAATTTCGTTTCTACGATTTCGACTTTTTTTATCTGAACCATTACTTAAAATCCATGGTAAAAAATCTTCAGATCCACTGATATAATCATCAACAAAACTATAATCATCCCAATTCTTGTTAAATCGTAACTTAATACGATACCCTTTATACTCCGATTGTGACAATAACTCATTAAATCTGAAAATATCCTTCAAATATATCTTTTCATTCATATTGTATTTCTCTTTTATTTATATGGAAAATTTTGCATAATCTCTCTTATATCATTATACAGAAGGTCTTAATAACGGTCAAGGGCTTAAATATTTTTTTCAAAGGTTTATTGAGAATTGAATTTTTCAATTTCATACTGACACTTCCATCTGATTCAAAAAAAAAACGAACCAGCTCTAACTGATTCGTTTCGTGACTGCTAACTCCTACTTCCGATACATTTTAAACTGCAGGAAGAGGTCGCTATATTTTCCTGTCCATTTATGGTCAAATTTCTCATAAACTTCTAGGTGTTTCATAGTTTCAGCGTCTGGATAGAAGGCTTTGTCTTCTTTTTTCTCCTCTGGTAGCAGTTCCTTGGCTGGTAGGTTTGGAGTTGAATAGCCGACATACTCCGCATTTTGGAGAGCATTTTCAGGTTTCAACATAAAGTTGATAAAGGCATAGGCTGCATCTTGGTTTTTGACTGTTTTGGGAATGACCATATTGTCAAACCAAAGGTTGCTGGCTTCTGTCGGTACCACATAGCGTAGATTTTCATTTTTTTCTAGCATTTGGCTGGCTTCACCAGAGAAGGTCACGCCGATAGCAGCGTTATTCTGAATCATGTATCCCTTCATCTCGTCCGCCACAATAGCCTTGATATTTGGAGTGAGCTTGTAAAGCTTGTCCACTGTCTCTTCCAACTGCTGGGTATCCTTGGAGTTGAGGCTGTAGCCTAGCGAATTGAGTCCTAGTCCCAGCACCTCACGCGCCCCATCAAAGAGCATGATAGAGTTCTTATACTCTGGCTTCCAGAGGTCATCCCAATGCTCAGGCACTTCATCGACCATAGTTTCATTGTAGACAATTCCCAGTGTTCCCCAGAAGTAAGGAATAGAGAATTTATTACCTGGATCAAAGGATTGGTTGAGAAACTCTGGTCCGATATTTTCGATTCCTTCAAGTTTTGAATAATCAAGTGGCACCAAAAGGTCTTCGTCCTTCATCTTGTTAATCATGTACTCACTTGGGATGGCAATATCATAAGTCGTTCCACCCTGCTTAATCTTGGTATACATGGCTTCGTTGGAATCAAAGGTCTCATACTGGACTTGGATTCCTGTTTCTTCTGTGAATTGCTCCAAGAGTTCTGGATCGATATAGTCTCCCCAGTTGTAGATAACCAGTTTTTGACTATCTCGGCTATTGATTTTACTATCGAGATGAGTCGCAATTCCCCACAAGACAAGGATAATGGCTACAATTCCTGCTAAAAATGAATAGAGTTTTTTCATGCTTGCTCCTCCTTCTCACGTGAGATAAAGTAATATCCAACAACTAGGATAATACTAAAGAGAAAGACAAGGGCAGACAGGGCATTGATTTCTAGCGAAATCCCCTTGCGAGCTCGAGAGTAAATCTCGACTGAGAGGGTTGAAAAGCCATTTCCCGTTACAAAGAAGGTCACGGCAAAGTCATCTAGCGAATAGGTGAAGGCCATGAAATAACCTGCAATGATAGACGGTGTCAGGTAAGGAAGCATGATTTCCTTGAACATCTGAAATTGACTGGCTCCCAAGTCGTAAGCCGCATGAATCATGTCGCCATTCATTTCCTTGAGTCGAGGCAAGACCATCAAGACCACGATAGGAATGGAGAAGGCCACGTGACTGGAAAGAACTGTCAAGAATCCAAGTGAAAACTTGAGTTGGGTAAAGAGAATCAAGAAGCTAGCACCAATCATAACATCAGGAGCAACCATGAGGATATTATTGAGGGAAAGAAAGGCTTCTTGGTATTTCTTACGAGACTGATAAATGTAAATAGCACCGAAAGTCCCGATAATGGTCGCTATCAAGGCTGACAGAAAGGCCAAGAAAAAGGTCTGAGTCACAATCAACATGAGACGACCATCGCCAAACATGGTTTTAAAATGGCTCAAACTAAAGCCTGTAAAGCTGTTCATGTCGTTGCCTGCATTAAAGGCGTAGCCAATCAAGTAAAAGATTGGCAGGTAGAGGACAAGAAAGACCAGTCCCAGATATAGATTGGCAAATTTTTTCATCGTTCTCTCCTTTCCTTGGTCACCCACATGGTGATGAACATGGTCAGAATGAGAATCACACCGATGGTTGAACCCATACCGTAGTTGTCATTGGTCAGGAAGTTCTGCTCAATGGCTGTCCCCAAGGTGATAACGCGGTTCCCACCAATCAAACGGGTCAGCATGAAGAGACTCAAGCTTGGAATAAAGACCGACTGAACTCCACTTCGCACGCCGTTCATCGATAAAGGGAAGATGACATGACGGAAGGTCTCCCACTTGGTCGCACCGAGGTCATAGCTGGCATTGATGAGATTGTTATCCATATCGTCCAAGACATTGAAAATCGGCAAAATCATAAAGGGAAGCTCGATGTAGCTTGCGACAAAGATGAAGGAGAAATCGGTAAAGAGCAATTGCTGTGAACCGATTCCGATAAATTCCAAGAATTGGTTAATAGAGCCATTCTGACCAAAAATCCCGATAAAAGCATAGGCTTTAAGGAGCAAATTGATCCAAGTAGGCAGGATAATCAGCATAAGCCAGAGTTGACGGTGCTTGAGACGGGTCAAAAAGAGGGCTGTTGGATAGCTGATAAGCAAGGTCACAAAGGTCACAATTCCTGCATAGAGTACAGAGTTGAAACTCATTTTTAGGTAGGTCAAGTTTTGTGACGCAAAATAGGACTTATAATTTTCTAAACTGAATTGTCCTTCAATGTTGAAAAAGGATTGGCCGAAAATCAATACCAAGGGTGCCAGGACAAAGAGTGCAATCCAAAGCATGTAGGGCACTACAAAGAGTTTAGAGCTTGTTTTCTTCATCTCTTTCCTCCTCGATTGCATTGATCAAACCTGCTTCTTGCTCTTCGATTTCCACGTATTCTTCGATACGGGCATCGAACTCTTCTTCGGTTTCATTGAGACGCATGATGTGGATGTCTTCTGGTTCAAAGTCCAGACCGATTTCCTCACCCACAATGGCCTTGCGAGTCGAGTGGATCATCCATTCATTTCCAAGTTCGTCATAGGCAATAATCTCATAGTGAACCCCACGGAAGAGCTGGGTATCGACCTTAACTTGGAGCTTGCCTTCTTCAGGAAGGGTAATCCGCAAATCCTCTGGACGAATAACAACCTCAACAGGTTCATTTGGCTTCATCCCACCATCAACCGCTTCGAAGCGTTTGCCGTTGAACTCAACCAAGTAGTCCTCAATCATGATTCCTGGCAAGATATTTGACTCACCGATAAAGGTGGCAACAAAGTGATTGATCGGCTCATCGTAGATATCCACAGGTGTTCCAGACTGGACAATCTCGCCATCATTCATAACGAAAATCCAGTCACTCATAGCCAAGGCTTCTTCCTGATCGTGAGTGACAAAGACAAAGGTAATGCCCAATCGTTGTTGCAGTTCACGCAGTTCGTACTGCATATCTGTTCTTAATTTCAAGTCCAGCGCTGACAGAGGCTCGTCCAGCAAAACCACACGGGGTTGGTTGATGATGGCACGGGCAATAGCCACACGCTGACGTTGTCCTCCAGAGAGTTTACGGATGGAACGTTTTTCGTAACCTTCCAACTGAACCATCTTGAGAACTTCCGCTACGCGTTTCTCGATTTCTTTCTTGTCAATTTTACGCAAGCGGAGCGGAAAGGCAACATTTTCAAACACATTCATATGTGGAAACAAGGCATAGGATTGGAAGACTGTATGGACGTCTCGCTTGTTGGTTGGAATGTCATTGATACGGACACCATCCAGCAAAATATCTCCTGTCGTCGCATCCAGTAAACCTGCAATGATGTTAAGGATAGTTGATTTCCCTGAACCAGATGCGCCTAGAAGGGTGTAGAATTTCCCTTCTTCCAACTCAAAGTTGATGTCTTTGAGAACCTTAGTGTTGCTGTCTTCAAAAACTTTTGAGACGTTTTTGAATTCAATAATTGGTTTTTTCAATTGTCATTTATTCCTTCTTTTTCATAGATTAACAGATCAGGGCTCTGTCAGGCCGCTACTACCTCGTGTAGGAAATTGAACTGCCTACATTCTTCTGCACTAACGATAGGCTTTCACCCCCTTTCCATGACATAGCAGCAGCTTTTCAACTACAGCTTCCTACTTGCTTTCACCTAGAATACGGACTTCTCTCTCAAGAGTAACGCCAGAGTGTTCCTTGACTTTTTCGATAACAGACTCAATCAAGTCTTCGTAGTCTTTGGCCGTTCCGTCAGCAACATTGATCATAAATCCTGCGTGTTTTTCTGAGACTTCTACGCCACCGATACGATAACCTTTCAAGCCAGCTTCTGAAATTAATTGACCTGCAAAATGCCCTACTGGACGTTTAAAGACCGAACCACAAGATGGGTATTCCAAAGGTTGCTTGAGTTCACGTAGGTGCGTCAAGCGATCCATTTCCTGCTTGATAACCTGATGGGTTCCTGGGGCTAGGGCAAATTTAGCTGACAAGACAACTGCACCAGACTCCTGAATAGCTGAATGGCGGTAACCAAAAGCCAAATCCTTGGCAGACAGGGTCTCGATTTCTCCATCCTTGGTCAAGACCTTACAAGACTGCAAGATATGGGCAATCTCGCCCCCATAGGCACCCGCATTCATAAAGACAGCACCGCCAACGCTTCCTGGAATGCCACAAGCAAACTCGAAGCCAGTCAAACTATGACGAAGGGCAATGCGAGTTGTTTCAATCAAGTTGGCACCAGCTTCAGCTTCAATGGTATAGCCATCAACGGAAACGTTATTGAGCTTGTCACACAAGATGACAAATCCGCGAATCCCACCATCACGAACGATAATGTTGCTGGCATTTCCAAGGACCATCCAAGGGATATTTTCTTGATTGGCAAATTTCACAAGGCGCGCCAACTCAAAACGATTTCGTGGAAAGACCAGATAATCAGCCTCTCCACCTACTTTTGTATAACTATAGCTATGCAAGGGTTCCTTGAAACGGATATCAATTCCTTCTAAGATTTCAAGCATTTTTTCTCTTACAGACATGTCACTCTTCCTTTTACAAAATTCATTCCATTATACCATTTTTAAGACCATTTGACGACCATAAAAAGACCTTGTTTGGTTTTTGCATAAGAAAAAGAGGTTTCCCCTCTTTTTATGATTTTTTGCAAAAGATAGCCTTGGTTCCATAGGCAACCAGAATGAGCTCAAGTGCTAGGACAACTTCAACCAAGGTTGGATTTGTCAACCAGCCAACTTGGACTAGAGATGGTGCTAGGTCAAAGAAGGCATGTAGGCCATAGGCTGCTAGGAGATAAATCCATTTCTTCTGGCGAACAGCTTGGTAAACCCAAACAGTCAAGAGTAATTGGAAACCTAGGGCCAAGATTCGCTCAAAACCAAGCAAATAAATCTGCCAGACTGATAGCGACTGGATAGTTTTCAACATATTTTCAGACAGCAATTGCATGACCTGTGGATTCTGCGTTTGAACTGCTGAGAGAACGAAGTAGAGATTAAGCAAACTAGTAAGACCTAGGAAAATCAACTCCAAGCCACCATGCCCTAACCCATAGGCCAAGGCGTCTGCCTTTTCCAAACTTCTCTTTTTCTCCAACCATTTGAAGAAAATAAGACGAGCAGTTTCCTCAAAAAATGCTGCCATGGCTAGGCCATAGATGATATAGACAAGCGGATGGTCTTGCAAGAGGGCAATACTACCGTCTTTTTGAGGATGTAAAACTAAGATATGCACCAGTTTTTCTAAAATCTGCGAAGAAACAAAGAAGGCAACAGCACCCAAGCCCAAGACAGCTAGATTAATCTGGTATTTCTTTTTGGCATACCAAATGCTCTCTGTTAGAAAAGTCAGCAAAAACACAATGGTAATAATGATATGAATGTTCATTTTCTTCTCCTATTCTGCCTTTTCAATATCTTTTTTCATCTCATCAACATTGAACTTAGCAAACAAGTATTGACGATCTTGGACTGGGAAACGTTGGTCCAATTGGTCAACAGCTCCCACCTCGATAATACCTTCCTTGATGACAAAGTCCATGACATGACCACCGAAGGTCAAATCATCTGAAATGAAGTGCAGATGGTAGCCTGCCACACTGACTCCATGGAAAATCTCTGGCGTCCAGAAACCAACAATGGTCCCCGCCACATTGTCACGACTATATTCCGGTTGATGGGTCGCGACATCAGCAAACTTGGTATCTGGTGTCGACTTGGGAATCATGCGCACATGCATATGTGAAAATTCGCCACGAATCTTAATTGAGCGGAAAAGATTTTCCCCATCATAATAAGACTCGATTCGCTCTTCCAATTCCTTGTCTGTCATCTCAAAGCGCTGGCGGAAAATGACCTCTGCCTGGTGCGGTACTACTGCTGCATAAGGAATAAGGGCATCTGGTGACACCTCCACAATTTCTGGCTGGTCGCCTGATCCTTTGGCCTGATAAGCCTTGCCATCCAAGACAATCAATTCCCCATCAATGGAATCCAAGGTTCCCAAACCAAGGTCACCATGCTCTAGCAATTCTCCTACTGTCATAGTACCACCATAAAGGCCAGCCATCAAGGCTCCAAGGGTATTGTATTGAAATAATTTCACTGGTTCCTGCACGTTCTTATCCATTCTCTTTCTTGTCTATTATTCTATAAATCTTACTCCTAAGTATACCACATTTGCCCCTAGATGTGAACGAGAGAAACACTTTAGACATTGCCAAGAAGGAAAAAAAAAGGTACAATGTAACAAAATCAAGGGAGGTCTGGAATGAAGAAACAAAGCAAGTACCAAGAGGTCGTTTCCTATCTGAAAAACGGTATCGAGTCTGGACGTTTTCCAACGGGAAGTCGCCTGCCTTCTATCCGTCAACTGAGCCTTGACTTTCACTGTAGCAAGGACACCATTCAACGTGCCCTGCTGGAATTACGGCACGAACAATACCTCTATGCCAAGCCCCAGAGTGGCTACTATGTCTTAGAGCAAGGGCAACACCAGGACCTAGAAATCGAAGTCACTGACGAACATGCCAGTGCCTATGACGATTTCCGACTCTGCGTCAATGAAACCTTGATTGGACGGGAAAACTACCTCTTCAACTACTATGACAATCAAGAAGGATTAGAAGACCTAAGACAGTCTATTCATAAACTCCTCTTTGATCAAGCCCTCTACTGCAAGGCTGACCAACTAGTATTGACTTCTGGGACCCAACAAGCCCTGTTTATCCTTTCTCAAATATCCTTCCCTAGCCAAGCAAAGGAAATCTTGGTGGAACAACCGACCTATCATCGGATGAATCGACTCTTGATTGCTCAAGGTCTGGACTATCAAACCATTGAACGAGGCATTGATGGGATTGACTTGGAGGAGCTGGAAAGTCACTTCAAAACAGGAAAAATTAAGTTTTTCTATACCATCCCTCGTTTTCACTATCCTCTGGGGCATTCCTATTCTGAGCAGGACAAACGAGCTATCCTTGACTTAGCTACCAAGTACGGTGTCTATATCGTAGAGGACGACTATCTAGGTGATTTGGACTCCAAGAAGGGCCAGACCTTCCACTATCTGGATACAGAAGAGCGCGTCATTTATATCAAGTCCTTCTCAACCAGCCTCTTTCCAGCCCTGCGGATTACGGCGCTCATTCTTCCAAATACTATTAAAGAAGCCTTTGTGGCCTACAAAAATATCCTAGACTACGACAGCAACCTCATCATGCAAAAAGCTCTGTCACTCTATATTGACAGTCAACTGTTTGAGAAAAACCGTCTAGCTCGCTTGTCCAATCAAGAAGACTACCAAAAACAACTCGAGAAAAGTTTAACCAAAACACCTTGTCCCCTTCCTCATTATCCCCTACACGATGGTTTATTACTAGACTTGAGACAGTATTCTAAAATCGCCAGTCTCAAACACAGTCAACTGGGCTTGGATTTCTTTGAAGAGGCTTACTTGGATGCCTGTCCTTATCAATTTGCCAAGGTATCCTTAGACAATCTGGAAAAGGTTTTAAACTATTTAAAAGCAGAATTGGAATGACTTCCAACTCTGCTTTTTTTATACTCTTCGAAAATCTCTTCAAACCACGTCAGCGTCGTCTTACCGTAGATATGGTTACTGACTTCGTC